>NZ_CP136709.1:3402500-3702500 GCF_032926325.1 Aestuariibaculum lutulentum | reverse complement strand
ATAACTATACTTCTGATAATCTAGATGAATACAAAAGTGAATCATTTAGTTTTTCATTAAGTTCATCAAATATCCAATTCGGGATTTATTATTTTTTCTAAAGCTGGATTCAATTTGAATAAAATAAAAAAGGGAAACGAAAGTTTCCCTTTAATATATTGAAACGTGAAGTATTAAATTTTTTAAATCCCAATAAAAATAAAAGCTAAATGTTTCAATATGCTGTAAATTCTTAAGTGAGAGGTTCCTGTTAAGGAGGTGCTAATTTACGAAATAACAGAGGTTTAATGGAAATAAAATCACTGTAAGTTATTAACAAATGTTAAGAAATGACCTTTGTGAAAATCATATTTAAAAGTTAGTCCATCCTAATCTTAAAGAGTATTTTTGCAGCATGCAATTAAAAGACTACACTAAAGAGTTTAAATATAACTGGATGTTGGCTGCGCCTGTAATGTTGGGTATGCTCGGGCATACCTTTGTAAGTTTTATCGATAACGTTATGGTTGGGCAGTTAGGAACGGCGGAGCTTGCTGCTGTTTCTCTTGGTAATAGTTTTATGTTCATAGCCATGTCTTTGGGTATTGGTTTTTCAACGGCTATAACACCTTTAATAGCCGAAGCCGATGCAGCTAAAAATTTTGACGAAGGAAAATCGTTTTTTAAGCACGGTTTGTTTTTATGTACGGTTATTGGGGTATTATTGTTTTTGTTTCTCCTTTTAGCCAAGCCACTAATGTATCTTATGAAACAACCAGTCGAGGTTGTAGAATTGGCTATTCCATATCTGGATTTGGTGGCGTTTTCACTTATTCCTTTAATTATATTTCAAGGATTTAAACAATTCAGCGATGGTTTGTCGATGACGCGTTACCCAATGTACGCAACCATTTTAGCCAATTTGGTGAATGTGCTTCTGAATTATCTATTGATTTTTGGAAAATTTGGTTTCCCTGAATTAGGCATTGTAGGAGCAGCCTATGGAACCTTAATTTCCAGATTCGTCATGGTGGCTTACATCTATATGTTGTTAAAGCGAAATAACAAATCTAAAGGTTACGTTACCCAGATTAAATTATTTGTTTTACATAAGCTAGAACTGAAAAAACTATTAAACCTTGGTGCACCCAGTGCCATGCAAATGTTTTTTGAAGTGGCCATATTTACGGCAGCCATCTGGTTGAGTGGTTTATTAGGAAAAAATCCGCAGGCCGCCAATCAGGTGGCTTTAAACCTGTCGTCTATGACCTTTATGGTGGCGACTGGATTAAGTGTGGCGGCCATGATTAGGGTAGGAAACCAAAAAGGATTAAAACAGTATATCGATTTACGTCGTATCGCTTTTTCAATTTTCTTACTAGGAAGTATTTTAGCTATGTGTTTTGGGTTGATGTTTTTTGCTTTGCATAACCATTTACCAAAATTATACGTTGATTTTGATGATGTAAAAAATCTTGCCGATAATACCGAAGTGGTTTCCATAGCTTCAAAATTATTAATTGCAGCTGCGATATTTCAAATTAGCGATAGTGTTCAGGTTATTTTCCTGGGCGCATTACGCGGTTTGCAGGATGTTAAAATACCAACTATTATTACTTTTATTTCGTATTGGTTAGTCGGTTTTCCAATTAGCTGGTATTTAGGTAAAGAAGACGCTTATGGTAGCTTTGGAATCTGGCTGGGCTTACTTGCCGGATTAACTACTGCAGCTATTTTATTATATATTCGATTCAATTATTTAACGAAAAGATTAATTTTGTCTAATAACTAAAAACACACCATGTCACTACCAAAATTTATACTTGGCGATAATACAGAATATCCAAATGCTATTTTTGTAATTCATACCGAATTTCCTAGATTTATTATTAATCTTGAGAATGACGAAGTAGAGTGGTTCGAGGAATTTGATGAAGAAGATCAAAAAGAATTAGAAGTTGAAACAGAGAACGCTATTAAATTAGCAACCGAGTTTTACGATAATGAAATTGCTAAATACGAAGAATAATTGCGTTAAGGATAATAGCGATATCCTTTACTTTTTTAAGTAAAGATTAAGCGAATAGCCTGACGAATGTGAAGCATTGGTAACGCCCAAATACACTTTAATGATCGACAAACTTATACAATTAGATACTGAGCTATTTTTATATTTAAACAATTTAGGAACACCGGCCTGGGATGGATTATGGCTGGCGATTACGGCAAAACTAACCTTTGTGCCGTTGTATGCTATTTTATTGTATTTGTTGTATAAAAAGTTTGGTTTACGCTCGTTATTAATCTTTGTTGTGGTTATTGCTTTAATGATTACGTTTACCGATCAGGTAACGAACTTATTTAAGCGTACGTTTGAAAGGCCTAGACCTTGTCGCGCTGATGGTGTTATGGATCAAATGCGATTTATAGCCGAGCGATGCGGAAAGTATGGGTTCTTCTCGGGGCATGCTTCAAATTCTATGGCTGCTGCTATTTTTGCAGGGTTGATGCTTAGAACGTATTACAAAAATTTAATTTTTATTCTTTTATTCTGGAGTGCTATTGTGGCTTATAGTAGAATTTACGTGGGCGTACATTATCCGTTAGATCTTATTTGCGGATTAACCTTTGGAGCCATTTCAGGATTTATGTTTTATAAATTGTCACTTTATTTACTGAAGCGTTTTGGTAAGACTGAAAACTAATTTTTAGTCTTAATATTCAAGATATATTCAGCAGCGGCAAACGGCGTTGTTTTATTTTGCTCTATAAGCTTTAATTGGTTGTTTAATTCTGTTTTTACGGTTTCGTTATTAAAAAACGTATGGGTTAATTCATTCTTTATGGTTTCTAAAAGCCAGAATCTATTCTGTTCGTTTCTTTTTGTACTGAAGTATTGGTTTTTGGTTGTTATTTGGATGTATTCCTGAATAATATTCCAGATGTCACTGATGCCTTTATTTTCAATAGAACTACAGCTACTTACTTTCGGTATCCATCCAGAAGATTTTTCGTTATACAGATGAAGTATCTTTTTTAAATCTGAAACTGTTGCTTTTGCTAAGTTTATATTAGATCCATCAGCTTTATTAATTACAATGGCATCGGCCATTTCAATAATACCGCGTTTAATACCTTGTAATTCATCACCAGCACCGGTAAGTTGCAGTAACAGAAAGAAGTCGACCATACTATGTACGGCAGTTTCACTTTGTCCCACACCCACGGTTTCAATTAAAATAATATCGAAGCCGGCAGCTTCACAAAGTATGATACTTTCTCTGGTTTTTCTGGCAACACCGCCTAAAGTGTCACTGGCAGCCGAAGGTCTAATAAAAGCGTTTTTATCTTTTACCAAAACTTCCATGCGAGTTTTATCGCCTAAAATGCTTCCTTTTGATATGCTGCTGCTTGGGTCTATAGCCAGAACGGCAACACGTTTGCCAATAGAGGTTAGAAATGAGCCAAAGGCTTCAATAAATGTACTTTTACCAACGCCAGGAACTCCTGTAATACCTATTCTAATTGAATTATTAGCGTGAGGCAAACAGGCTTTTAAAAGTTTATTAGCTTTTTGAGAATGTTCAGGATTGGTGCTCTCAATAAGGGTGATACCACGGCTTAAAGCTGCAGTATCTTTATTTAAAATACCGGTAACTAAATGCTCAATATCGGGAATGACTTTTCGGTTACTTTTAATTTTGGCAACAGAAGAAGCATTGGTAATTTCAGAATTTGAAATCCCTTGACTTTCCTGTAACGCAGATGTTTTATGTTTTACCAAAATTGAAATAATTAAGGTATAAGTTACAAAAAGGTAACTAATTTCAGGTAGATTATTCTTTTAAAGGCACCTGAATTTTTACATCATCCCAGGCCATAGTTAAAAAAAGATTATCAGTAGAATTATCGAAGGCAATTGTGAATTGTTCTACTACTGAATCAATATTTTTTACAGGTACATCGATATTCACTACATCGTAATTAGGATCCCACATGGGTTTCATTTCAGAATTGACACCCCAGGAATATTGTTTTGAGTTGAAGATAACAGTCCAAATCGTGTCCTTTGGTACAGTCCATAAAGTGTATTTACCCGCGGGTAATGAAAAACCATCAACATGTAGTGCTGTGTTGGTTTCAAAGGTGGTTGCTTCGTTCGCACCTGTACGCCAAACCTGATTGTAAGGCACTAAGGCACCAAAAATTTCACGCCCTTTTTTATAGGGTCTGTTGTAAAACACTTCTAATTTTAAATCGTTAAGTTTAAATTCTACAGTATCTTTAGGACTCAGTCTTTTAGCGAAAATATTTTCAACAAATACGGTATACAGAAGTAAACCCAGGGCTATAACAGAAAAGAGAATTAGGACGCGCTTTAAAAAGGTGTTCATGAAATATATAGTATTTGAAAATCAAATATACTTTAAAAAGTAATAATTAATAAAAATTCAAACGCACATTTCTTTCTTTTAGTTTTATTTTAAGAAAAATATTTTTCGTTTTTGCAACACTTTAACTTTTGTGTCGTCTTTATAAATGAACTAACTTAAACCAAAAGTCAAAACCAGCATGTTTCAAGCCGATATCATTGAACAATGCAAACAAAACAATCGTAAAGCACAACTGCAGTTGTACAACCAGTACTGCGATGGTATGTATATTGTTGCCAAACGATTTTTAAAAGATGCCAGTGATGCTGAAGATGTGGTGCAGGAAGCTTTTATAAAGGCATTCTCAAAACTTCATCAGTATAAGGCAGAAGTGACTTTTGGCGCATGGTTAAAACGTATTGTCGTTAATAAAAGTATCGATTTTTTAAAAGCCAAAAAGCAACAATTAGTTGAATTAGAAGAAGTGCATTTAAAAGTGGTGGATACCGTAAATGATGACAAATGGTTGGTAGACGACACAATTACATTATGCAATGTAAAACAAGCAATTAGCAATTTACCGGATAAATACCAATACGTCGTGATGCTTTATTTAATTGAAGGTTACGATCATCAGGAAATTTCAGAGATTTTAAATATTTCTGAAGTTGCATCGCGCACACAATTATCCAGAGGAAAAGCAAAATTACAAGAACTGTTAACACTAAAACAAGATGGCACGAGATATTAGAGATTTATTTAGAGAAGAAGAGATTGTAAAAGAATCTATGCCTGAAAACCACGAGGCTCGCTTTTTAGAAAAGCTAGATGACGCGCTACCTGTTTCAAAACCAAAATACAATTGGTTCAGTATCGCTGCCAGTGTGATTGTCTTGCTAGGGTTTAGTTTTATGGCTTTTCAGTTTTATAATGCTAATGAAATACAAGTTGAAAATACTCCGGAAACTATGGTGAGTACAAAAACCAGTGAAGTTAAAACTTTGGGAGATGTTTCTCCAGGCCTTAAAAAAGTTGAGGATTATTATTTAGCGAGTATCAATTTAGAGTTAGCAAAAATTAAGTATACACCAGAAACCAAAGAACTTTTCGATGGTTACGTAAAACAATTGGAGGAACTGGATAAGGAATATCAACGTTTATCTGAAGAATTAACCAATTCAGGGCCAAGTGAGTTAACCGTTAATGCGCTAATTGATAATTTAAAATTTCGTTTAAATCTGTTATATCGCTTAAGAGCACAGTTACAGGAATTAAACCTTTCAAATGAATTTGAAAACAAAAATCAATCCATCTAAAAATCAAAAAATGAACAAATCAATTATAAACAAAGCCCTTTTTCTGTTAAGTTTTTTCATTGCAGGTCATGTTATTGCCCAAGAAAAGCTTTCCAGATTGTCACAATCAATTAATGTAGATAAAGACGTTACGGTTAGTTTGAATACCAGCTACAGTAACATTGTTATTGATACCTGGAATAAAGATGTTGTAGAAATAGAAGCTTATGTAGAAGGTGAAAAATTAAGCAAGGAAGATTTAGAAAAAGCCTTAAAAGCCTGGAATATAGATGTCGATGCTACTAAGAGTGAAGTAACAATTTCTACCAAAGGAAATGCACCTCAGGTATGGGCTTACAAATATAGTACAGGTGATGACGATGAGGCTATTCATACGGTTATTAAAGAATTAAAATTTGAACTGGCAGATATGCCTGAAATTCCAAAATTCGTTGTTATTCCTCAGATTCCAGAACTTCCGGAATTACCTGAGATGCCTGAATTACCAGTGTTGCCTGCAGGTGTTGGGAAAGTACATTTCGATTACGAAGCTTATAAGAAAGACGGTGAGAAGTATTTGGAAGAGTATACCAAACAGTTTGAAAAAAGCTTCGGAAAAGATTATGAAAAGAAAATGGAAGCCTGGGGAAGGAAGTTTGAAAAAGAATGGGGAGAGAAATATGCCAAACAAATGGAAGAATGGGGTAAACGTTTTGAAGAGCAAATGGAACGTGATGCCAGTAAACATGAAGCTGATGCAGAACGAATGTCGGCTGAAATAGAAAAACGTCATGCTAAACAAATGGAGGAGCGTGAGCGTGCTTTGGAAGAGCGTTTAAAGCAACGTGAAAAACACATGGAAGAACGTGAAAAATATATGGAGGAGCGTGAGCGATTGGCAGACGAAAGACGTGTGGTTATTGAAAAAATGGTTACAGATAAAAATATGTCAGGTGTTAAAAAGACCATTAAAATTAAGTTGCCTAAAAAGGCCAAATTAAAAGTGAATGTAAGACACGGAGAAATTGAATTTGCTTCAGCAATTGATAATTTAAAAGCGAATTTAGAATACACCAAGTTTAAAGCAAATAGCATTAATGGAAGCCAGACTTCCATTAATGCCTCTTATTCACCTGTTGTAGTTACCACGTGGAATGTTGGCGACTTAACCTTGAATTATGTTAAAAAAGCAACGATTAATAATGCAAAACAGTTGGTTATTAATTCGAATTCATCAAATGTAGTTATCGATAATTTACAGGGAAGCGCCATTATTAACGGATCTATTGGTGATTTGAAAATTTCAAAAATAGACGATACCTTTTCAAATTTGAATGTGATGCTTCAAAATAGTGATGCCACCATTATTTTACCGAAGGTGGAATATAGCTTGCAGTATGTAGGTAATCATTCCCGTTTTAGTCACCCCAAAAAAACATCTCAAAACAATGTGTCTACATTTTCAACAGGAAACCTAAGTAGTGGAAAAAATATTGTTGTAAATGCGAAGTACAGTACGGTAGATATGAAGTAAAGCCTGTTTACGCTTTAATTTGTTCTTCACAAGATGCTATAATCTTTTCTACAGCAGTTTCATAATCAAACCACAAAGTCTTTTCAGTTTTCTTAAACCAGGTAAGCTGTCTCTTGGCAAAACGTCTGCTGTTCTTTTTAATTTCTGAAACAGCAAATTCTAAATCCCATTTTCCTTCTAAATAGTTAAAAATTTCCTTGTAGCCAACCGTATTTAGGGCATTTAAATCTTTATAAGGTAGCAGGTTTTTAACTTCGTTTATTAAGCCTTCTTTCATCATGATATCGACACGTCTGTTTATGCGATCGTAAATGATTTCCCTATCGGCAGATAATCCTATGGTAATGGTTTTAAAGGGTCTTTCGTTTTCTTTTTTATTTAAGAATGAAGAGTATGGTTGTCCTGTACCAATGCAAATTTCCAGTGCTCGAATTACCCGATGCGGATTATCAATGGCAATCGTATTGTAGGCAACAGGGTCTAAGGATTTTAATTGCTCTTGTAAATAAGTCAATCCTTTAGTCTCTAAATCAGCGTTTAATGAATTTCGAATGGAAGCATCAACATCCGGAAAATCGTCTAACCCCTTGGTTACGGCATCGACATAAAGTCCTGAGCCACCAACCATAATAACGACATTGTGATTTTTGAAAAGGGTTTCCAGACAGGTTAAAGCATCTTTTTCAAAAGAACCTACACTGTAATTATCCCGTATGGATTTATGATGAATAAAATGGTGTTTTGCAGCAGCCAGTTCTTCAGTAGTTGGGGCTGCTGTACCAATTTGCATTTCTTTAAAAAACTGTCGACTATCGGCAGAAATAATTTCGGTGTTAAAGTAATTAGCCAGTTTAATGCTAAGTGCGGTTTTGCCAATGGCTGTTGGCCCGATTATAGAAATAAGAAATTTACTCATCGTTTAATTTATGGCCGCAATGATAACAAAAATCCGCGTCATCTCTATGTTTTTCGGTTGAACAGTTTGGACAAACTTGTGTATTCAGGTGCACAGGTTGCTTAACTTTTTCTTCTTCATTTTCATCTTTTTTAATCTGGCTAGTATATTCAGCCGAGACAATTCCTGTAGGAACCGCTATAATACCATAACCTAAAATCATAACCAAAGATGCAATAAATTGACCTAGAGGTGTTTGTGGAGCAATGTCTCCAAATCCCACCGTAGTAAGCGTTACAATACACCAATAAACACTTTTAGGAATGTTGGAAAAGCCGTTTTCTTCACCTTCAACCAAATACATTATTGTTCCCAGAATAATTGCAATAATAACGACTGTAAATAGGAATACAGAAATTTTGGCACGACTTGCCCGCAATGCCGAAAGTAAACGTAAGGAAGCACCCAGATAACGCGCCAATTTTAGAATTCTAAAAATACGTAATAGGCGCAATGCCCTGAGTGCGGCTAGAGCATGAATGCCTCCAAAAAACAGAGAAATATATTTTGGTATGGTCGATAATAAATCGATAATACCATAGAAACTAAAAATATATTTAAAAGGCTTTCTAACTGTTACAATTCTGGCAATGTACTCAATACTGAATAAGACGGTAATAATCCACTCAGATACATTAAGAATAGTATGATATTTACTGTCTATACTCTTTACGCTTTCCAACATAACCAGTAAAATACTGGCTAAAATTACGATGAGTAAAACCACATCGAATAGTTTACCGGCAGGCGTGTCGGCTTCATATATAATTTCATGAAGTTTTGTGCGCCAGTTTTTGTCTTGTGGTTTATCCATTAATTCAAAAATAAGAAAAGATTAGCTATTTGATTTTAAGACAAAAATGGAATTTTGTTGAATATCCACCAATTTGTTAAAAATCTCTTTAAGATAAGGATAAAATTCTGGGGGATATGCAGGTGATTTTAAGTTGAATTTTAAAATTAAATTTATTGAGTTGTCTACTAATTCAGATGTAAATATAAGTTGACCTGAGTTGCTTGGAAGTGAAAGATTTGTGTCTTGTGGTTTTTCAAGCAAAGTATATTTATCACCTAAATTAATTTTAAAAGAATACATATAATTTGTTCTATACCCAAAGTCAACCGGGTAGGTGCGCTCTTGAAGTTTAAAGGGATTTTCGGAAGTAAACTTATCAAAAAAGGGATTTAAATAGATGTTGTCTCCAATTTGTTCGGTTTTGTACTGGATGTTATAGGTTTCATAAAAGTTATCACTGGTTTTATCTTCAGAGATTAAATTATAGTCTGAAATTTCAGTGTTGGGTAGTGAATTGGAAAGTTCATCTACGTATGAGTTTTTATTTGGAAAATAACGCTCCTTGGAATACAAGGCATGATATCCAGACGATTTTCGTTTTACTTCTCCAATCAGGTTTTTCTCATCATCAAAATTTAGCTCGGTGTTGTACATGGTATAGGTCGTTCTTATAGGATTTATATCAATCCAGGAACTACCACTTTTAAAGTCTAATAGACGAGCATAACCATTTAAACATCTAAAAGGAATTTCACCAAAAGTTAAATAACGTTCTGTAGCATCTAAGAAGTAAGTGTTATTGTCGACAATAGCTTGAACCGTTAAATAGTTAAAATCTGAAATTACAGGTATTTCTTTTGTAGCAAAACCATTTTCGCGCGTAGACATGATTATAGGTTTTACCTCTATTCCAGAGGCATCAAGTAAATTATGAAGTAAAATATTGATAGATGAAACGTTGCCGGATTTGTTTTTAATTAATTCTTTTACAGACAACTCATCGTTATAAATACTGTACTTGCCATCCCATGTGTAATTTTCCTGAACAAAAAAGTAGATAGCTTTAGCCTTTTTTAATATATCAGTTTCATTAATAATTGTTTCTGGAAGAAATTCTTTGGCATCAATAGATTTTAGTATTTGACGACCTACACTTTTTTCTTTTTTAAGTTCATCATCAACATCATCCCAGGATTTTGTATAATGATTTACAGCTCCAGTGAAATTTTTAAAACTCTTTAATTCGTATTCAATACGAGCTAAATAATTATGTTTTGATGTCATGTAGTCTTCTTCTATGAAAGCAGGAATATCTTTCATAGCGTATTTAGATATGGTACAGTCGGCAACACCGCCATTAAAAGTTGTTAAACAATGTTTAGCAATTTTAGATTCGTTAGTCATTAATTTTTTACCACCTATGAGTTTTATGTGGTATTGCCAGTTAGCAGGAACACTTGTGTTGTATTCGCTATATAGTTTGGGAATGTCACCTTGAAAGTTCCATCCTTTATAATTAAACATGAATGGAGATGTAATTTTGTAGCTGTAAGTAATAACAGAACCTTCCTTTATGTTAGGTAAGGTGAATTTTACCAAATTGTAGTTTTCGTTGTATTCTTCGTTGTGAATGTCTTTTTTGCTTAAAGTTGTTTCTTCAATTTTATCACCAGAAATAATGTTATGCGTGGATGCTACTATATTAAAGACTTTTTGAGAATTGTCTTTGTTTTTATATAAGGGGATAACAATGGTAGCTTCATCAAAGCCCTCACGATTTAAAATCTTTAATTTGCATTCTATTTCTGTTTTTAATTCAAAATCCTCGTTGTCTACATAACTATTTCCTCTTTCATAAATAATTAAGGCATTTGCAGTTGAGTCTTTTGAAAAAGCCTCAGCTTTTACATCTTCAGGTTTTACGTTAAAACTGTAAGGGTAATAATTTTCTTGAGCAAAACAATAAAGATTTAAAAGTAAAATCAGGGCAGTTGTAAATTTTGTCATTTAGTTATAAATGTGATTGTTTTTAAACTAAAATATAAAATTATAGTTGTTTTCTTTCAAGAATAATGTTTGAATTTTCTTGAATTCTAATCAATTCATTAATAAATTCTTTAATTGATTGATAATAATCAGGTTGGTAAATTGCCTGATTAAAATTAATTTTAAAAATTAAATTTACAGAGTTGCCTATTACTTTGCTTGATAACACCATGGTTGCACTTTTGTTAGGTAATTCCAGTATTAATTTTTCAGGAATTTGCTTTATGGAATAGCTGTCATTAAAATTTAATTGAAACATGTATAGGTAATTATCTTTGAAACCAAAGTTTATGGGGTATATTCTGTTTTCTGATTTTAAAGGGATGTCATCAAGATATTTAATCAAGAATGGGTTAATAGTAACTGTATTATTGTCTGTTTGAATAGTGTAAGTTATGTTGTAAGTTTCTTTAAGATTTACATCCTCTTTTAAAGTGCTAACTGCAAAATCTGAAATTGTTTTATCAGGAAAACTTTCTGTTAAATTCTTAAAGTACGATGGCTCGTCGTTAAAATAATTTTGTTTAGAATTTAAGGCATGATACCCAGTTTTTTTACAGGCTACAGTTCCTTTTACATTCTGGTCCTTATCAATATTGATTTCTAAATTGTATAGTTGATTTGTTGTAAAAAGGGGATCGATATCTATCCATTCATTATTGTTTTTAGAGTTTAGGCGCATACCATATTGGTTAAGGCATTTAAAAGGGATTTCACCAAAGGCTAAATAGGGATTTGAAGCGTCTAACAAATACGTCTTTTTATTAAGTTCGACTTCAACAAGCAAATAATTGAAATCAGATAAATCGAAGTTGATTTTTGAAACTAACCCGTTATCTCTTGTAGATAATATTACAGGTTTAGCTTTTATACCGGCTTCATTTAATGCATTTAATAGTAATAGATTTATGGATTGAGCATTGCCAGATTTATTGTCAATAACGTTATTTAGGGAAAAATCTTCAACGATATTGTTAACTCCATTGCAATTGTAGTTTTTCTGAATAAAATTATAGATTTCTTTGGCTTTAATTAGTTTATTGGTTTCAGATAGGATTTTATCGGGTAAAATTTTATTAACTTGAGATTGTGTTAATTGTCTGCCTGTAATTTTACTTTGAATTACCTCGTCATCAAAATCTTTGTGGAATTTTGTATAATCAGTAACCTTACCAGAAACAGATGTAAATTGTTTTAATTCGAATTCAATTCGAGCCACAGAACTTCTTTTAGATAGAGTATAGGCCTCTTCTTTAAAGGCAGGAATATTTTTCATTATGTAATAAGAATCAAAACAATCGATATACAAATAAGGACTGTTAGCCAAAACCGTTGGAATGGTGTTTTGAATGGCGAAGCATTTTGGTTTAATTAAAGTGTTAGAATCGGTTAAATAGATATCTCCATAAATTTTAACGTCATATTCAAAATTTTCGGGAATACTTAACTCTAGTTTACTGTATAATTTAGGAATGTCTTCTTGAAACTGCCAACCGTTAAGATGTGTCAAGAAAGGAGATTTAATAGTATAATTATAGGTTATTACAGAACCAATTTTAACATTTTGTGGATTTAAGATTAGTGAAGACCTATGTTTATTATGTTTTTCGTTTTTAATCAGGTCCTTATTCAATTTGGTTTCAATAATTTCATTATTCTCCATATTATGGGTAATAACTCTAATATTTTCAACTTTTTCACTAGCTAGTTCGTTATTGTATAAAGAAATATAATGTATGGCGTTACTCAACCCAGATTCATTTAAAATCTTAATTTTTCGAATAACTTTTCTAATAAAATAGATACAATCTTTAAATTCAAAATCAATATCTGTAGAAACTTGAACAGATTCGTAAATGATTAAGGCATTGGCTTCAGAATCTGCTTCATAACTGGAGCCCTTTAAGTCTTCAAAGGTAACATCATACCCTTGAGTATTATAATATTCCTGAGAAAAACCACACAGACTTATAAAGAGCGTCAGGATTTTAATTAATTTTCGTGTCATAACAGTTTAATCGTTACTGTTAAAGTTCTGAAAATTAATTAATCAAACAAAATTGTTTTTAGTTTCTTATTTTTCCTTAGGTAACTCTGAATAATATGTTGAGTGTCTCTATTGTTCTGCATTGGAGTAATAATAGATTGAAGAATCTCAATATTATTAATCTGGTAGTTTAGATTATAAAAACCGATACCTTTAAATACGCCATTTTCAATTAAAATAGCACTGCGCTCGTCAATATCACGACCTCTGTCTATAATAACCATGTTTTGGTTAGTGTAACTGTTTTTAGCTATTAATTTAGAAACACGATCGTTATAATTTTCGGGAGATTCTTTGCCAATGCAAGCGCCTTCACACTGTTTTATATCGTAATTAAAACAACTGGTTTTGGTTTGGTATATGCCGGTTAGTTTCTGGCAAAGTTTATATTCTTCAACGGCGTGGTTTATAAAACTTTTACCGCTGTCTCTGTTGCTAAACGTGGTTATGGGTTTTTTACGACCGTCTGCAATATCTATTTTTAAATTAATATACCCCTTATCGTCAGTAAAGCTGTAAAGGGCATGAGTAAAACGCGTTCTACGGAGTGCACGATTAAATTTAGGTTTAATGTTTTTAATCGCTTCGCTTTCCTTTAAAAGCGCTACAAGTTCGCTACCTGTGGTTTCATAACTCACCGAATCCACTAAATTCTGAATTTGTTTAGACTTTCTATTGGTATTTGTAAAATGCTGATTGACGCGTTTTTTTATATTGTTACTCTTGCCAATATAAATGATATTACCTTCTGCATTATGAATATAATAAACACCGGTTTCCGAAGGTAAATCGGCTAAAATATCTAAATGTCTTGGTTCAAGCTGATGCTTAGGATTTAGTTTAATAGATTGCTGAATGATACTTTTAGAAGTGTCTTTATCTAATAACAGTTTAAACAATTTAAGCGTTGCCAATGCATCACCTGATGCTCTATGGCGATCGCTTACAGGAATCCCTAAAGATCTTACCAATTTGCCTAAACTATAAGAAGGTTGTCCCGGAATAAGTTGTTTAGAAAGTTCAACAGAACATAAAGAAGGACGAATATATTCGAAACCTAAACGTCTGAATTCGGTACACAATATACGATAATCAAACTGGGCATTGTGAGCTACCAAAATACAATCTTCGGTAATCTCAACAATGCGTTTAGCCACTTCAAAAAACTTAGGGGCATTGCGCAACATATTGCTGTTAATTCCCGTTAGGTTAACTACAAAAGGTTGTATTTCGCGTTCAGGATTAACAAGGCTAATGAATTGATCTACAATTTGATGTCCATCATATTTGTAGATTGCAATTTCGGTAATGCCTTCCTCGTTATACTTGCCACCAGTCGTTTCTATGTCTAATATTGCGTACAAATAATGTTCTTAAGTTTAAAGCTTGAAATGTCTTAGTTGTAGTTTCGTTCTCCAAATATACTACTTCCAACCCGAACCATTGTACTTCCGCAGTCAATTGCTAACTTATAATCACCACTCATACCCATACTTATGGTTTCTAATTTGCAGTTTGGGGTTTCAATAGCTTTTAATTCATCAAAAGTTTCTTTTAATTTGGTGAATTCCTGCTTTATTTGAGTTTCATTATCAGTAAAAGTAGCCATACCCATAACGCCAACAATTTTTATATTTTGTAAGTATGAAAAGTCATCAGATTGCAATATTTCTGAAGCTTCAGCGGTTGTCATTCCAAATTTACTGTCTTCTTCAGCTATTTTTATTTGTAGCAAGCAGTTGATGGTTCTTCTGTATCTCGCGGCTTGTCGGTTTATTTCATTCAGAAGTTTAAAATTATCGACACCATGAATTAAATTCACAAAAGACGCCATGTATTTAACTTTATTGCGCTGCACATGACCAATCATATGCCATTGAATATCTTTAGGCATCACCTCGTGTTTCTCGACCATTTCCTGAATTTTGTTTTCACCAAAAATGCGTTGTCCGGCATTGTAGGCTTCCATTAAATCAGGAACAGGTTTGGTTTTAGATACCGCTACGAGGGTAATATGTGCAGGTAAATCGGATTTTATATGATTTAAATTTTGTGGTATTGACATTTTTTAAACAATATATTATTTAGAGAATTGAATCGATATGGTTTCGGCCTTTTTACTTTCTGAATAATCGTAAAATCCTTCCCCGGATTTTACGCCTAATTTTCCGGCACAAACCATATTCACTAATAACGGACATGGTGCATATTTCGGATTTTTAAAGCCGTCGTACATCACATTTAAAATTGATAGACAAACATCCAACCCAATAAAATCGGCAAGTTGTAATGGTCCCATAGGGTGTGCCATACCCAGTTTCATCACTGTATCAATTTCAAAAACTCCTGCAACGCCATTGTATAAGGTTTCAATAGATTCGTTAATCATGGGCATTAATATACGGTTCGCAACAAACCCTGGATAATCGTTTACTTCAACCGGAGTTTTTCCTAAATCAGCTGAAAGTGTCATGATAGTTTCGGTAACCGTGTCACTGGTATTGTAACCACGAATCACTTCAACCAGTTTCATGATAGGCACCGGATTCATAAAATGCATACCAATAACTTTGTCAGGTCTGGAAGTAGCTGCTGCTATTTGGGTAATGGAAATAGATGAGGTATTGGTTGCCAGAATAGTTTCTTCGGCGCAAGCTTCATCTAACTGTTTGAAAATTTCCAGTTTTAAGTCGATATTTTCAGTCGCTGCTTCAATAACCAAATCGGTTTGTTTGACGCCTTCAGGAATGCTTAAAAATGTTGCAATATTTGATAAGGTTTCGGCTTTATCTGTTTCATTTATAACTTCCTTAGCTATCATTCTGTCTAAGTTCTTTGAAATGGTTGATAAGCCTTTTTCTAAAGACGCTTCGCTAATATCAATAAGATTCACTTTAAAACCGTTTTGAGCAAAGGTATGAGCAATGCCATTACCCATGGTTCCAGCCCCTATAACTGCAATCTGTTTCATTTTTTAAGCTATTTGTTATCTTTTAAATACATAAATAGTTTGATATTAAAAATACCAAACTATTTAAAAGTATAAAAACGTTGCTTAGTTAAAAGCAATTTATAATTTGAGTTGCTACTCGCAAGGCCTCGGTACCGTCGTGTAACGTTACTATTGGTGCTCTATCGTTATTAATGGCATCGGCGAAGGTGTTTAATTCATCTAAAATAGAATTGTTATTCGCAACAGGCGGATTATCGAAGTAGATTTGCTTTTTCTCGCCTTCGGCATTTTGTAATACCATATCGAAATCGCCAGGATGTTCCGGAGCGTCTTTCATTTTTACGACTTCACATTTTTTCTCAAGGAAATCTACCGAGATGTAAGCATCTTTCTGGAAGAAACGTGCTTTTCGCATTTTCTTAAGAGAAATTCTACTTGCTGTTAAGTTGGCCACACAACCATTTTCGAATTCAATACGCGCGTTGGCAATATCAGGAGAATTGCTGATAACAGCAACACCGCTGGCACTAATATGTTTTACTTTAGATTTTACAACACTTAAAATAATGTCGATATCGTGAATCATTAAATCTAAAACCACAGGAACATCGGTTCCTCTTGGATTAAATTCCGCTAAGCGGTGCGATTCAATAAACATAGGAGCGTTAATTTCGTCTTTAACAGCTAAAAAAGCAGGGTTGAATCGCTCAACATGACCAACCTGACCTCTTAGTTTGTTTTCGGCTAAAAGTTCACGGATATGTTCGGCTTCTTCAACCGTATTGGTAATAGGTTTTTCTATAAAAATGTGTTTGCCTTTAGCAATAGCTTGTTTGGCACAATCGTAGTGAGAAAGGGTAGGTGTTACAATATCTACCATGTCTACAGCATCAATTAATTCCTCTATAGAATTGAAAAACTTATATCCGAATTCGGCTTCTACTTTTTTACCGTTTTCCTCGTTGGCATCGTAGAAACCAACAAGTTCATATTTATCTGATTGATTTAGAAGTTTTAAATGTATTTTTCCAAGGTGACCAGCACCAAGTACACCGGCTTTTAGCATAATAATATTAGGTTTTCAACAAAAATAAGATATTTAAAGTATGAATATCATTATTATTAGTATAAATTTTCGACTAAAGAAAGGCAACGGAAATTCTATAAAAATTATTTTCAGCTTTAAAATGTTTAACTAATTTTAGCCTTTACAAACACCAGCGAATATTGAAAGATACTTTTAGACATAAGGGATTACGCCAGCAATTGGTTAATGTGTTAATTGACAAAGGAATAAAAAATGATGCCGTATTAAAGGCCATTGGTAAAATACCGAGACACCTTTTTATGGATTCTGGTTTTTTAGATCATGCGTATGTCGATAAGGCATTTCCTATTGCAGCAGACCAAACCATTTCGCAACCTTATACTGTAGCTTTCCAAACCGAATTGTTAGATGTAAAGCGCGAAGATAAAATACTTGAAATAGGAACAGGAAGTGGTTATCAAACCGCAGTTTTACTGGAATTGGGAGCTCGTGTTTATTCTATAGAACGTCAGCAGGAGTTGTTTAAAAAAACCAGTAAGTTTTTACCTCAATTGGGTTATAGAGCTAAAAGTTTTATTTTTGGTGATGGTTATAAAGGCTTACCTCAGGAAGCGCCGTTTGATGGTATTATTGTTACAGCTGGTGCGCCATTTGTGCCTAAGCCTTTGTTAAGCCAGTTAAAAGTAGGGGGTAGGTTAGTGATTCCTGTGGGTGAAGATGTACAAATTATGAACCTATTTATTAGAAAAGGTCCTAAAGAATTTGAACAACATGAATTTGGAGAATTCCGCTTTGTACCTTTGCTAGAGGATAAAAATTAATCCCATACAAATTTCCAGGAACCATTACTTTGGCGCCGCCATACCGTATGAAAGATGCCTTTTGTAATTATGTCTTTTCCAGTTGTGTCTTGATGCGTATAGCTGTATGTTCCATAAGTATAGGCTAGATCACCCGATGATGCAACATCTACAAAATCGGGCGACCATTTAAGTCCTTTTGAGTTTGAATCTACCATATATTCGGCAATGGCCGATTTACCTTTAATCAGTTTTTCATTACGAAGTAAAATAGCATCATCGGAAGCAAAATAAAGAAATGCTTTGTTCATCCCTTCGCTTTGCGCCATTTCGGAAAAACGGTGTTCGGTTTCTAAAACCTCCTGTTTCCAAAGCTCTATTTGTTCTTTATTAGGCTTCATATCTTGGTGGCATGAGATGATAGATAAAATGCATAGCGAAAGAGCGATTAAGGATTTCATCTTTTGTTAGGTTACTCTTTTGTTGCGCTTTCAAAAGCATTAAGTCCACCAACAACAGGTAAAGTTAACGTTGTTCCGTCTAAATCAACGGTTAATTCAGTACCAGGTTTTGGATGCAGTGTAAATTCTTTGTCGCTGGAAAAAATCATTAAGCCGATTTGTTGACCTGCTCTGATAATTTGATCATCAGGCATTAAATCGAAAGTCACTTCATAAAATTTACCAGGCTTTAACGGCTCGCTTTCTAGAATGGATTTGTGGTTTTGAGGATCGGCCCAACCACGAGTAATAATATTGTCGGTGATCTTTACTTTGCCTTCGTTCCAAGGTAATGACACTAACCAAACCGATAAGTTTGCCGCAGGTTTATTACTTGCCAATTTAACGGTAACTTTTGGAACACCTGAAATATGAAGATCTTTTGAAAGTTTAGGGGTGATATAAATAAGACGATTTTTTGAACTTTCAGCTTTAGCTAAAGTAGCACCGTCAAAATTTACATCATCAACTAAGGTTTCTTTGCCTTGCTTTTTTGATGTGTTTACGCTTAAACTTCCTTTTGCAGGGTTTCCTTTAACTAAATGAAGTGTTACTGGCTTAGCTTCAGGATTTGGGAAATCGGCATAAGCTGTTGGCTCAGACTGTTTGTCGTTTTCTCTAACAATCCATGCTTTGTTGCTTTCATTTTCTACTCCGTTATCAATTCCGAATAAATAATGTGTAAACCAACGGTTCATCATCCCTACTGGAGGTGGTCCGCCATGTCCATTTTGATGATAGTAGATTTGGGTTTCCAAGCCCATTTCTTTAGCTTTTTTATAGATTCTATAACTGTGCTCTGGCATGACATTCCAATCGTTAAATCCGTGAGACATTAACAACGCAGCTTTCATCGGTGCCATATCGTTTAAATAATCGCGACCTGCCCAAAAATCATTATAATCGCCGGTAATTCTATCCTGATATTTTCTAAGAATAGAATCTCTGACAAACTGATTGTTATGTGCTCTTTTTGATTCATCACCACTATGTATAAATTCATAAAGAACATCAATATCTTCACCTAAATACCCCCCTGGAGAACGTACCAATCCGTTAGAGCGGTAATAATGATAATACGATGTATTCGGCGCTACAGGGATAATGACTTCCAGTCCTTCAACACCTGTTGTTGCGGCTGCTAACGGAAGTGTGCCGTTGTATGATGTTCCTGTCATACCAACTTTTCCGGTAGTCCAGTACGCTTCAACAGTTTCATTTCCGTTAGGTTCAGTATATCCTTTTGCGCGTCCGTTTAACCAGTCTATAACTGCTTTAGGAGCCAATGACTCATTATCTCCTCCAACGGTTGGAGAGCCTTGAGATAATCCTGTTCCGGGAGATGACGAGTGGACTACGATATAACCTCGAGGAACCCATATGCCAACTTGAGAATTTGATATAATTGGACGTTTTCCTATTCGGGTAACTTCAGGGTGTACATGGTCTTTAGGTTTTTCACCTAATTCGTGATTAACATCCCAGAAGATACCATCAATATCTGGAGCGACACCGGCGTAGTATGGGCTTGATTCGTAAATAACAGGAAGTTTTAACCCCTCAGTTTCGGTTTGAGATGGTCTGGTAACATCTACATGCACACGATCCGGTTTACCATCACCATCAGAATCGAAAGTGGTTTCTACCCATAAATCATGTCGAATCCATTTGTCAGGATTACTGAAGGCTTCAATAATTTGAGCCTCACCGTTTTTAAAAACGGGTTCAGCTTTTTGACCAAAAGTAGAGGTAGCTGAAAAAAAAATGCTCATAAGAATAGAGCATTTTAAAGTGTTGTTTAATTTCAACATAAATATTAAGATTTTTGCTTTGGTAAGTATGTTCTCGGTATTGGTGTTCTTCGAGACTCGTTTGCCCAGTATATATTTATAATCCACCAACGTTTACCATCATTATATAATTGAATACTGTTGATGCCTCTCATAAAAGGCTCTTCGTCTTCTTTATTTTTATAAGCTTCATAGGTGCTGAATACTTGAGACATATTACCAAATGTATTGGAAGTACGATGAATTTCTCTTTCATGAAAACCATGTTCAACCATCCATTTTCCAGAGTTTTTAATGTAATCGCCCGGATTCATGTAGCTAACCATAGCTTCACGCATTTGGTTTTTTCCTGAAGCAATTAATTTAGCATCTTTATAGAACAGAAATTTGAATAAATCCCAGTTGCGTTCTTCTCCAGGATCTCCGGAAATCACATCATATAATGTACGAACAATATTGTCTATGGTTTGTACATTTTGTGTGTAATCAGGTTCTTTGTTTTCTTCTTTAGGAGCTTCATCCTGAGCAAAAGTTGAAATAGATAAAGTGCTTAAAAAAGCAAGCAAAATGATTTTTTTCATTCTATAAGGTTATAAAATTAAGTTTAAATATAGCCGTTTGGTTCTTAATATCTTGTTAAACGTATCTTAAACATTAATATTTTAGGTTACGTTTTTATTTGTAAGCTTTCTTTATTCTGTCTAAATCACGTTTATTATCGCGGTCTTTAATAGTATCGCGTTTATCGTGTAATTTTTTTCCACGAGCTAAAGCAATATCCATTTTAGCAAATCCTTTATCGTTAATAAACAGACGAAGTGGAACTATAGTTAGCCCCGTACTTTGCACTTCTTTATAAAGTTTTTTTAATTCGCGCTTGTTTAAAAGGAGTTTACGTTCGGCTTTTGGTCGGTGGTTGTAGTAGTTTCCAAAGGCGTATTCTTCAATAGTCATATTGATTACGAAAAGTTCTCCACGTTGGTTAAATTCACAAAAGCTTTCAGCTATAGAGGCTTTACTGCTACGTATTGATTTAATTTCGGTTCCCGTAAGCACAATTCCTGCGGTATACTTATCAAGTATTTCATAAAGGAAACGGGCTTTCTTATTTTGTATGTTAATCTTTTTCTGCATCACGCACAAAACTACACAATTTACTCGAAAATTGAGATTTGTATAAGCATCAAAGATTACCTAAAATCCAAATTATATTATCCTTTTATTTAGTTGGTTTAATATGAGGATGTTTATTATAGGTAAGCTGGTAGTGATTTTAAGGGTTCATAGTAAAGCCGACTTTTAAAGTCACTTGCCACATGGCTACCTGTCCGTCTTCAATATTGCCGCGGGTTTCAATAACTTCAAACCATCTAAGGTTATGAATTGATCTTGAAGCTTTTTCTAAAGCATTTTGTATGGCATCATCACTTGATTTTTCTGAAGTGCCAACAATTTCTATTTTCTTGTAAATATGTGCATCCATGTCTATTATTAATTTTAAAATGATTCATATAAGATACGAAAAATGGATGAATCATTCATTTCGTTAAGTATTTATACTTAATTAATACTTAGTTTTTATTGGGTTTTATTTGAAAAAAAATAGTCTGGTTATTGTTTTTTTGAAATATTAATAATTAGTGTTATAAAAATGATAAAATCACTTTATAATGAATTGTTTTTTATTGTCTTCCCATAAAACATTTGTACTTTTGTTTCTCGACTTTTAAATAAACGATTATCAAAATAATTTTATGAATTCATACGATGTAGCCGTTATCGGCTCGGGTCCTGGAGGATATGTTGCAGCTATTCGTTGCGCACAATTAGGCATGAAAACTGCCCTTATAGAAAAGTACAGCACATTAGGAGGAACTTGTTTAAATGTAGGCTGTATTCCAAGTAAAGCATTATTAGATTCGTCGCACCATTACGAAGATGCGGTTAAGCATTTCGAAGAGCACGGTATTGAAATCCCTGGAGATGTAAAAGTGAATTTAGAGAAAATGATTGCTCGTAAGCAAGCAGTTGTTGATCAAACGACAGGTGGTATCGATTTCTTAATGAAGAAAAATAATATCGATGTTTACCACGGTTTAGGAAGTTTTAAAGACGCTACGCATATTACTATTGCAGGCAAAGAAACTATTGAAATCGAAGCAAAAAACAGTATAATCGCAACAGGAAGTAAGCCAGCCAGCTTACCTTTTATAAATATTGATAAAGAGCGAATTATCACATCTACAGAAGCTTTAAAACTTAAAGAAATTCCAAAACACTTAATCGTAATTGGAGGTGGTGTTATTGGTTTAGAGCTTGGACAAGTATATAAGCGTTTAGGAGCAGAAGTATCTGTTGTTGAGTTCATGGATCGTATCATTCCAACTATGGATGGAGGTTTATCGAAAGAACTAAACAAAGTTTTAAAGAAACAAAAATTCAATATCAATACGTCTCACAAAGTGAAATCTGTAGAGCGTGTTGGTGATGAGGTTATTGTAAAGGCTGATAATAAAAAAGGAGAAGAAGTAGAATTCAGAGGAGATTACTGTTTAGTATCTGTTGGACGTCGTCCGTATACAGACGGATTAAACGCTGAAGCTGCAGGCGTTAAATTAACAGAACGCGGACAGATTGAAGTTAACGATCACTTACAAACCAGTGCTTCAAACATATATGCAATTGGAGATGTTGTTAAAGGAGCGATGTTAGCGCACAAAGCTGAAGAAGAAGGTGTGTTTGTAGCTGAAACATTAGCAGGACAAAAACCTCATATCGATTATAACTTAATTCCTGGTGTGGTTTACACATGGCCAGAGGTTGCTGCCGTAGGTAAAACTGAGGAGCAATTAAAAGAAGCAGGTGTAGCTTACAAAGCAGGTTCGTTCCCAATGCGTGCTTTAGGTCGTGCCAGAGCAAGTATGGATATCGACGGATTTGTTAAAGTATTAGCAGATAAAGCAACCGATGAAATTTTAGGTGTACACATGGTTGGCGCCCGTGCAGCCGATATGATTGCTGAAGCAGTTGTAGCTATGGAGTTTAGAGCATCAGCTGAAGATGTTTCTCGTATGTCTCACGCACATCCAACATTTACAGAGGCTATTAAAGAAGCAGCATTAGCAGCTACTGAAGATAGAGCGTTACACATGTAATTACCATTTCAAAATAAATATATAAGCCCTTTACTTTTTAAGTAGAAGGGCTTTTTTGTTTTTATCTAGGTTGGTTTTTATGTAAGATAAATCACTTATATAATGACTGTAAATTGATATATGTCAATAAATAGATGAAAAAGAAAGCAACTTTTATGGAGGTTGCATTTTTTTTGTAATTTTTTTCAAAATAGTGTGACTTATCCTCTTGGGTTGTGTCTCATTAAAAAAGAAAGTAATAAAATAGCAGCAAGCGCACCTTGAAAATCAACAATATTAGTACCAGTTTACCAGATGAGGATCTTGTTCGCGCCATTGTTAAAACCAATGACACGCTGTTGTTTGAAGTGCTCTATGATAGGTATGCGACGCTAGTTTATAACAAATGTTTAAGTTTTTCAAAAGATGAAGATGAAGCAAAAGATTTAACTCAGGATGTATTTTTAAAGCTTTTTGTGAAGTTGTCTAGTTTTAAAGGAAGTTCAAAATTTTCAACATGGTTATATGCGTTTACGTATAACCATTGTGTCAATTATATAACGAGAAATACGGCTAAAAAAATAGAAAAGCAGGCGGTAGATCATTACGATATTGAAAATATTACCGATGATCATTACGACGAGGATTTTAGCCAGATGAAGGTAGAGAAACTAAAAGATGCATTGAACTTAATTTCTCCTGATGAGAAAATGATTTTACTCCTAAAGTATCAAGATTTCTTGACAATTAAAGAAATTGAGAGTGTGTTAGGAATTGGTGAGAGTGCGGTTAAAATGAGAATTAAACGTGCCAAGGAAAAGCTTTTAACAGTATATAATGAATTTTGATAATGGATAATCCGTTTCAATATATAAATAAGCCCCTAAAAGAAGTCCCCCCGGAACTTAAGTCTAAGGTGATGAACGATATCGCCGTGGCCAAGCTACTTATGGAAATGGCGAGTTTGTTCTCTTTCGATATTGCTAAAGTTATAGAACAGACCGTAAAACAAAGAAAAAAGAAAATGTAAAAGATCACTAAACCAAATAAAACCTAACGCTAAAAATAAAACATGGATAAATTAACGGAATGGAATGATAATGTAATGCATTCATTATCAACTATGACAAATGAAGTGGCTAAAGTGGTGCCTAATTTACTCGGTGCATTGGCTGTTCTAATTATAGGATGGTTAAGTATTAAGCTTATTGTTTTTGTTGTTAGACGAGGACTCAAGTTTGCTAAAGCCGATAAGTTAGATGATAAACTAAATGAAATTCAGTTCTTGGGAAGTAGCCAATTGAATTTCGATGTTATTGGCATTATAACCAAGTTTGTGAAATGGGTGATGTATTTAATTATTGTTATCGTAATCACCGATATTTTAAATCTTACCATAGTTTCAGAGGAAATCAGAAACTTTTTGAGATACATTCCACAGTTATTTTCGGCGTTAATCATATTTACCATTGGTTTACTGCTGGCTAATTTTATTAAAAAGGGGATTCAGTCTTTTTTTGATTCTATGGATATGTCTGGTGCTAAATTTATCAGTCAGGTGGTATTTTTAGTATTGCTTGTTTTTATATCTATTACCGCATTAAATCAGGCAGGGGTAGACACAGAGATCATTACAAGTAATATTACCATGATTTTAGCGGCCTTTTTACTGGCATTTGCTATTGCTTTCGGTTTGGGAGCACAACGTGTGGTAAACGATTTACTAAGGGCGTTTTATGCCAGAAAGACTTATGAAATAGGACAGGTGATAGAGTTTAACGATATTAAAGGCGAGGTCGAGCGCATTGATAATATTTCCATTACCATAAAAACATTAACAGGGAAATTGGTAATACCTATTAAAGATATAGTAGAGAGTCAAGTAAGAATACGGGAATAACTTTAAGTTAGGGTTAAAATTTGGTTGGTTACTTTTCTGTAATCCGAACGCTCTTTACTCATCCCTTTCCATTAATTTGGGAAGGGATTTTTTTATTGGTTTTAATCGGCTAAATTAGCCCGGTAATTTATCTTTAAATGAACAGGTCGTATTTAGAATTGCATATTGCTATTATTTTAGCCGGCTTTACTGGTTTGTTTGGTAAACTGGTAATGCTTAATGAAATGCTGTTGGTGTTTTACCGTGTGTTATTTTCATCTGCAGTATTACTTATTTTGCTGAAGTATTTACAGCGTCGCAAAACCAATGTGCCATTCTGGAGTAAAACGAATGGACTCATGTTAGCTAATGGGGTGTTACTGGCTTTGCATTGGGTGTTCTTTTTCGGAAGTATTAAAGCCTCAACCGTGTCGTTGGGTATTTTGTGCTTTTGTCTCACCAGTTTTTTTACGGCTATATTGGAACCTTTAATAAACCGAAAGGGCTTCTCTATTCGGAATTTAGGCTTAAGTACCCTTAGCTTAATAGGGATTGCTTTAATTTTTGGTTTCGATAGTTCGTATCGGCTAGGTATTGCGCTGGGGGTTATTTCTTCAATATTTATATCGGTATTTACCATTTTTAATGAGCGTTTTATTCATAGACATGATACGCTTAAGGTAACTACGTTTCAAATGGTTGGCGGGTTTATAGGATTAGGATGTATTATTCTTTTGTTTACTCAGGTTACCGATTTTGTGTTTCAATTTCCTAATACCTCAGATTTGGGGTATTTATTAATCTTGTCCCTGTTCTGTACGGTATTACTATGCCTGTTGCTGAATAATGCCTTGCGCCATATCAGCTCGTTTACCGTGAACTTAAGTTTTAATTTAGAGCCTATTTATACCATTATACTTTCGGCTATTATTTTTAATGAAGCAGCCGATTTTACCTTATCCTTTTGGATTGGTTTAAGTTTCATTGTGCTATCTATTGTACTTCAAACACTTTTTGCGCGTGCGTCTCGTAAACGGATTAAAGCACAGGCTTTGTCTGAATTATCAACCTAAACCACTTTTTTTACCAATTACAAAATTAAAACTACGTATTTTTTACGTAGGCCGTAAATTTTAACAACATCCTAAAACCATTGTTTTTACTGCTATTTCGCAGGTTTTATTCATTTTCGTGTTAAAATTATTAGGATTTTTATTTGTCTCTAAGTATTTATACTTATATATTTGCGTTAGTTACGTAATAAATACGTATTTCTGTTTTAGGTTTTAAAATACATTGGTATGAAAGTAACACAAGGCGCAAATAAAACATTGTTTATTAATACTCTGGCATTTACATTCTGTTTTGCAGCGTGGCTGTTAAATGGTATTCTAGTAACGTTTCTCGCAGATAATCAGGTGTTCGACTGGAGCGCTGTAGAAATAGGATGGTTAATAGGTATTCCAGTGTTAACAGGTGCTATATTTCGTTTACCGGCAGGAATTTTAACAGATAAGTTAGGAGGTAAACCGGTATTTGCTGGCTTGCTTTTAATTTGCGCCATACCAATGTATCTTTTGTCTTATGCCAATGGGTTCTGGTCGTTTGCTTTATGCAGTCTGGGGTTTGGAATTACAGGTGCCAGCTTTGCAGTAGGTATTGCCTTTTCATCTATCTGGTATCCTAAAGAAAAACAAGGCATTGCTTTGGGGATTTTTGGAGCTGGTAATGCAGGGGCCGCTATTACAACATTGGTAGGGCCGAAGTTATTGAATTATTTAACCGATGGCCGAACAAATTTGGAAGGGTGGCGAATGATGCCACGAATTTACGCCGCATGTTTAGTATTGATGGCGATTATATTCTTTTTAACGACGACCAATAAGAAACCGGTATCAAGTACAAAAAGCCTCTCAGGCATGTTGCAGCCTTTAAAGAGTGTACGCGTCTGGCGATTTGGGTTGTATTACTTTTTAGTCTTTGGTTGCTTTGTGGCTTTCGCAGGATGGCTCGTCCCATATTACACCAATGTGTATGCTCTGGATTTGGCCACTGCAGGACTATTAGCCTCATGTTTTAGTTTACCATCAGGAGTAATCAGAGCTTTTGGTGGCTGGTTATCCGATAAGTTTGGAGCCAGAAAAGTGATGTACTGGGTGTTAGGAACATCGGTGGTGTTAAGTTCGACGTTAATTATCCCCAGAATGGATATTTACGCTGCTGGAAAAGGTATTATGGCAAAAGGCTCCGGAGAAGTTACTGAGGTAAGCGATACGCATATTGTGGTTAACAATATAACCTATCCTGTAATACAGCGTTCAAAAGAATTGGCTCATGCTGATGATGAGTTTAGGGTTTTCCCGGTTAAGGAATCCTGGCAGCAGGTGCGTGTGAAAAAGGGCGATAAGGTGAGTAAAAAAGAATTGCTGGCCGAAGGGAAAACTCATATTTACTTTCAGGCTAACGTGTGGATCTTCGCCATTATTGCCATAATTATAGGATCGGTTTGGGGAATTGGAAAGGCTGCGGTATATAAACATATTCCTGATTATTTTCCGGAAGAAGTTGGTGTAGTAGGAGGTATGGTAGGTGTACTTGGAGGTTTAGGAGGTTTCTTTTGTCCTATTTTGTTTGGGTACTTACTGGAAGGCACAGGACTTTGGTCGAGTTGCTGGATACTTATGCTCATACTATCGGCAGTTTGTTTGGTTTGGATGCACAGAGTAATACAGCAAATGACAAATAAAGCAACACCTTTATTGGTTAATAAATTTGAGAATAATGTAGATTAAAGTTGTTTCAGGTGTTGTAGAATAAAAAGTCGTCTTGTTGTTAGTCCAAGACGGCTTTTTATGTTTTAAGCAGTTGGTTGTTTTAAAAAATATCGTTCAATATTTTCGCTAAACGTATACCAGCTATTTGTAACTGACTTCTAACCGTTTTAAAATGATCGTAAGAATAACGGTATCTTAAGTTTTCGTTGGGTTCAACAGAAGCGTAGACTTTTTTAGTAATGTCGTGGGTTTCGTTCACCCAATCTATAACAGAACCTTCCTGAATGGCTTTTATTTGATTTTTAGATAATACATCGGCATTGTCAGCCAATTCATCATAGCCCATTTTATAATCTTCAATCATATCTGAATCCCAAACACGGTGCAGGTTGCTGTCTTTGTAAAACCATTGTAGTTTGAAATCATTTCCGCCTTTATCTTCAGCTAATCCTACATGCATTGGCTGGTGTAGATCACCAATCAGGTGAATAAGCATTTTTAAGTGAAAGATTTTATCCTCATCAGATGCATTTTTGTCTAATAAAACCGCTTTACAGGATTCAATACCTGTTACTAAATCACCATCAGGATTCTTCTCAGAAGTTTCATAGGTTTCATCAAAAGGCATGTTAACAAAGTGCCAGGTGTAATACTTGTCATAAGCTTTATCCGATTTAATTTCATCGCCATAGGTCGAGGCAAACGCTAAAGAATGTTGTTTCAGCAAACGGTTGACTTCACGTTTCGCTTTTCCTTTTAAATATTTTTGAGCAATTTCGCCAACCACAC
This sequence comes from Aestuariibaculum lutulentum, assembly GCF_032926325.1. Classification (NCBI taxonomy): domain Bacteria; kingdom Pseudomonadati; phylum Bacteroidota; class Flavobacteriia; order Flavobacteriales; family Flavobacteriaceae; genus Aestuariibaculum; species Aestuariibaculum lutulentum. The sequence continues at coordinate 3,673,808 of NZ_CP136709.1, read as the reverse complement.
GATGTCCGGTAGCTCCCCAGTCGTCTACTGTTGAGGCGTTAAGATTTAAGGAGGAAATAAGAATAGTTAAAATACAAAGGTGAAGGGAGAAGGATTTCATAGATATGTATATATTTTATTTTGGTTTATTCTGGTCGCGACGGTCTTCCACATCAGATAGATGCAGACCTTTCTCACGTAAATAATAATTGTTTTTAGGACTTCCTATAATCTGCGAGGCATACACTCCGGAATGTCCTGAGAACAGGTAAGCGGTGCTGCAGGCCAGAGCGATAAACACTCCTGATTCGATTCCGAAAAGTTCTATACCCATTATCGTACACGCAATTGGGGTGTTGGTAGCTCCGGCAAATACGGCTACAAATCCCATACCGGCCAATAAGCCCATTGGTAGCGGAATGAACCATATTAATGCGTTTCCCAGTGTGGCGCCAATATAGAATAAAGGCGTGACTTCGCCACCTTTAAATCCTGCTCCCAAAGTAAATGAGGTAAACAGAACTTTTAGAAGGAAATCGTATGAGTTTAAGTCAACGCTAAACGCATCTACAATAGTCGGAATTCCTAAACCTATGTATTTGGTCGTACCCATAAAGTAAATGGTGATAGCTAATACCACACCACCAATTACAGGACGCAATGGCGGATAGCTAATGTGTTTTTTAAACAGGTCTCCCCAGAAATGTGTCGATTTTGAGAATAACATAGCTACTAAGCCAAAAATGATACCCGCTAGTAAAGCCCATAGCAGATTGATGGGGGTCATTTCGGCTACGCTATCAATGTGATAATGGGTGTGGGGTACGCCCCAAACCCGGCAAAAATAATCGGCAAATACGGCAGCCATAAAACTAGGTATGATGGCATCTAAGCGTAAACGCCCTAAAATAAGCACTTCCAACGCGAAGATTCCGCCTGCTAAAGGTGTACCAAATACCGAAGCAAAACCGGCGCTAATACCGGCAATTAAAATGATTTTTCTATCGCGTTTCGAGAGTTTTAAAATTTTGGTAAACTGGTCGGCAATGGCACCACCTATTTGTACTGCCGTACCCTCACGACCAGCCGAACCCCCGAATAAATGCGTAACAATGGTTCCGAAAAGTACCAAAGGCGCCATTTTAAATGGGATGATTTTTTTAGGGCTATGAAATTCTTCCAGTAACAGGTTATTGCCTTTTACAACACTGCTACCAAAAAGGTGATAGGATAAGCCGATAATGAAACCACCTACGGGCAGTAACCAGATAATCCATAAGTGAGATTCGCGGTAATTGGTTGCCCACTCTAAAGCGGTAAGAAAAAAGGCTGAAACGCTACCTGCCAGAGCTCCTAATACCAAACAAATAAAAAGCCATTTGATAAGATATAATAGCGATGGTATTTGTTCGAAAGCAAAAAGCTGTTTTTTAATATTGGTTAGGTTCATAAATTGCAATAAGACACAAATATAAATGAAATAATAAATTTTGTAAGCTTATGTGCACTAGGGTTTTGAAATATTTAATGGAAGTGTATGGCGAAACATGTAATTTTTGTTGAATATATGCATTTTAGTTGTTTTTGTACAAAATTGTTGTTTTCGTGTATTTTAGTTGATTATGCGGTTTTTATTCAGTTTTGTCAAATCCTGTGTTTTTAACACGGTCATACTTTAAGGTGGGCTTTGCTACGCTTTAACTACGGCTTTGCTATGCCTTTGATAGCATAAATCGAGTAATCTTAAGGTGTGAACTGTGAGCGGATATGATTAAGAATTGGTTATGGATGACTATTAATTGAAATGCTTTGTTACGAGTGCTTTATATTTTGAAACACTCTCTTTTAATCAAATCAAAAAAGAAGGATTGTTAACCGTTAACCAGACAGTTATGGTTAAGATACATGGCTTTTAAGAGCGTAAAACCTTAGTTTCTGTATTTAATTATAAGAATTTACCGTATAATATTAGCCGTTTACAGGAGTTTGATTCGAGTTTCCTTCGGGAATGGTTCGGGTTTTCTCCGTAAAATAAAGGTTTTACCGAAGAATTCCCGAAGGAATATCGAATATGACTCGAAGGAAACCTCTAAAATAGGTTTTCAATTGATTATGTATTTTCTTAAATAAAGACAATATTTTGTAGGTATTTATGTATATTTGGGTGTATATATAAAAAAAATAAACACACCAGTGTGTTTATATGCATGTTGTAAGTAATTTGAGAAATACTTCAAATAATATTAATTCTAACAATTTTCACTAATTGTAATCAAAAAATGACTGAAATTGAGAAAGCATTAAATCTGTCGGATGAAACTGAAAAAATTATTGCTATTGGAGAATTAATCGGAAACAAAATTGGGGACGATGACTCTTTAGAAGACTTAACTGAATCGGAAAAAACCTTTCTCTATGTGGATATTTTAGAAAGAGAAGTAAATAATGGTGGATTTGACCAGTTCTTTTACAATTCTTCTGGGGAATTTGCCCACGAAATACTTGATGCTTATCAGAAAATCGGAGCCGAAAAAACTGCAGACATAATAAATAGAGCGATAAAATTATTTCCAACTTTACCTGTTCCGAAAAATTGGGAAGCAAGACAAGATATTATGTTGGCTAAAGAATCAAATTCATTTCTATGGAATGAACTTGATACCGAATTTTATAAATACGAAGACAATATTATTGAACTGATAATTAAGTATGTTGAAAAAAACAAAGCGGACTTTGAATAAAAAACTACTTACAACACCGGCTATAGTTCATTGCTTCTGACTTTCCTATCGGAAAGTCCTCGCAAATTTGCTATCTTCGGTTTACGGCGGAAAATCCTCGCGGATTTTCACGCAACGAAACCATAGCCAAACCGTTGGCAACAAGTTGAAAAAGAAAATGAAAAACCTACTTACATTCATAATTCTGACATTTAGTTTTAGTTGTTTCTCGCAAACTCAAGCGGAAATGAATAAACAAGCATATGCAGAATTTAACAAGTCCGACAAAACATTGAATGAAATATATAAAACCATTTTATCTGAATATAAATCGGACACAATCTTTCTACAAAACCTTAAAAAATCACAAAGACTTTGGATTCAATTTCGAGACGCTGAAATGGAAATGAAATTCCCAAATTATTCAGATAAAATATATGGTTCAATTCATCCAACTTGTAGAGCATTTTACTTAAAAGAATTAACCGATAAAAGAATTGAGACTTTAAAAGAATGGGTTAGCGGAACTGAAGAAGGAGATGCTTGCAATGGCTCGGTAAAAATTATTGAGGAAATTGACTCTCAATATATGGGAAAAGCTTTTATCGAAAAAAACGGAACTATTTGGATGTCAGCAAATATGAAAAAGGACCATCGGATTTTCGGATATAAGGACAAAGACATTTATTCAGAAAAGATGATTTTATTATCAATATTCACAAATGAAGTCGAGAATAATCCTTTTGATTGCGAATATGGAGCCTTCTATGACACAAACGGAATGAAAGATATGGAGTTAAAGTATATCGCAACCGAAAATGAATTTTTGAAAATAGAAATAATAAAAAACGGAAAAACCATTGACCAAGTATATATGCTTAAAAAATGGTTCAAGTTTGAATAATAAAAACCAGTTGCCAACAATGGCTATAAGAAATTGCTTGTTCTCGCCTACTTCTGAAAATCCTCGCGGATTTTCAGTTTGGTGTGTACTTGCAAAGTTAAGTGCTAAACCACGCAACTACTCATAGCCGAGACCGTTGTAAAACATATCCCAAGTCTAATGAAAAAATCAATATTCATAACTTTATTTCTGTTTTCATTGTTATCTTTTGGACAAAAATTGACTGACAAAGAACTAATTGAAAAGTCTATAGAGTTTTTAAGAGTTAACGAAAAAGATTTATTAATAGAAAAAGCAACTTTAAAGACATATCAGAATGATAAAATTATTATTGTCTTACCAATTTTAACGAACAGAGATAATGAATGCGACTATTGTTACGATATTGACAATAACATTCTTGTTTGGGATAAAAAATCAAAATCATTTGAAGCTAATTACACGAAAAAATCTGAATGGACTTCAGATGCCGTTTATTTAAGTTCATTAAAAATAGATACTGCACCTTATTATTTAAATAAAAACATCAGAGCTTTTGGATTAAGATATAGTTATAGTGGAAGTTCAAGAGTAAATCCTTATGACAGTGAAATAATCAATTTATATTATTTAAAAGACAACAAAATAATTGAAGTTTTGAGCAATTTAGAAATAGAAAAAACTACTGGAGAAAATAATGGAACTTGTGAAAATGCATCTTTTGAAACTTCAAAGAGTATTTTGATTATGAATGACCAATTTGAGGATAAATTAAATGACATAAGCATTAAGACAAAGATTAAAAATTATTCACTTGATTCAGAATGCGACAAAGAGATAGTTAAAAGTGAAAGTATAAAGTACGAAACATTAATATTTAACGAAAAAGAAAAAAAATACGTTTTACAACACCGGCTATAGTTCATTGCTTCTGACTTTCCTCTCGGAAAGTCCTCGAAAAATTGCTATCTTCGGTTTACGGCGGAAAATCCTCACGGATTTTCACGCAACGAAACCATAGCCAAACCGTTGTGCGTCAGCTGAACCAAAAAAGATGAAAAACTGGAGAAATTTATTACCACTACTATTTGCTTTTCTGACATTTGAAATTGGAAGTTGTCAAAACGAAAATGACAAGTCAAAAGATGTAGAGGAAATTAAAATTTCTAGAAACGAAATTGATGCACCAGTTAACGAATATCTAACTCAAAAATTAAAACCAATTCGAGAGAATTTTAAACGGATAAATTCAACTGAAAATTGGACAGAAATAAAACAAATTGACATACTCGAATCAAGCGAAAGTGCAATTGCAGTTTTTTATTTTCAAAAAAATAAATTGGAAAAAGTAATTACTCGTCACTTTGGAGAAACAGCCCAAAAATTGACAGAATATTACTTGATAAACGGAGAACTTTCGTTTGTTTTTGAGAAATTATATAAATACAACAGACCAATTTACTGGGATTCCATAGCAAAAAAAGAAAATAATGATAATGAAGTCTTCGATTTTGAAGAATCCGAAATTATAGAAGACAAAAGTTACTTTTCAAATGGAACACTCTTGCACCAAATAAACAACCAAGATTGCGGTTCACCATTTGCATCTGACTATCTTTTAGAAGAACAAGAAAGACTGTTAGTTGAATTTAAAAGATTAATAAAATTAGAAAAGAAAAAATAAAGCCGAACGCACAACACCGTGTATAATTCATTGCTTCCGATTTTCCTCGCGGAAAATCCTCGCAACTTTATTATCTTAGTTTCTTAACCCTGAAAATCCTGCGGATTTTCACGCAACGAAACTATACACAAACCGTTGTAAACAAGCTAAGCAACCCACATAACTGAATAATGAATAAAGTAATGAATCGGAAAAAAAGAAATATTTTAATAGGCATAATTATATTTATAATAATATTATTTTTCAGTCCTATATTCTATTTTAAATCCAAAACTGACCTTACAACTCAAAATAAAATTGACAACACAAACATTGACGGATCAAGAACCAATACGGTTACTGAAACCAAGGGCATATCGATAAATGAAAAGGTTAAGGATTTAGAAAATGACCCGCGAATTAAAGTGGTAAATTCGTCTGTATTGAATTTTGGAATCTATACAATTCTAAAAAAAGAATTAATCTTAAATAGAATTGTGGATAATCAAAAAATAGAAACTATTGTCAATGCGGAGTGTGACGTTTGGGGATTAGGCAAGCTAAGCATCAAAAAAAATAGTTTCAACAAAATTCTTGAAAAAAGGATTGACGAAATATTCGAAAAAAATTAAAAAGCCTGTTTACAACAACGTGTATAATTCATTGCTTCTGATTTTCCTTCGGAAAATCCTCACGCTGAATTATTGCCAGTTTTTATTTACTAACTTAGTGCCGAACCCACGCAACGAAATCATACACCAACCGTTGGCACCAATGCAAAACCAAATCTGAATGAAAATATATGCAGAAGACACTTTAGACAATTTGCTTTCGAGTAAAAGACTTGAAGTAAAAAATCGTATAGAATCCGAAAGTGAAGACTATATATTAAATGTTGGAGAAGAACAATATATAGAATATTTGAAATCAGAATTCACACTTGATATACCAGAAATTCACACAGATAAGGTTTATGTTGATACTTATGAAAGAGATATTCCTGGTAGTCGTTTTCCAATGGAATTTATGATTTCAAATCCTCACAAAACTTTTAAAAAAGATATTGTTGTGTATCATATACCATATTCAGGTTCGATTGACTTGTTGCGATTCAGACCAAGTAGTTGGACTTCAATGGCTGGTTATGAAATAAAAATTGATAAGCAATCAAGAACAATTGTGTTAGAATATATCAACTTTTATAATGACGCTGAAAAAATAAAAAGAGCATACAACGATTCTGTAAGATATATTTTTGGTTCTTATCAGCATCTTAAAAATGATATTGAAGCTTACAACAATGGTCTTGAAAATTTTATTCGTTCAACGATAAATGCAAGAAGACAAAGAATTTCAAAAAAAACAGATTTTATAGCTTCGCTTGGTGTTCCTGTAAAGAAAAAAACGGAAACACCACAAACATTTGCTGTTCCACAACCCAAATTAAAAGACAAAATTCAAGTTAGACCTATTGTACATACAAAAGGCTTTAAACCAGAACCAACTTTAGACAACGATAATTATATTAAAATATTGAAAATCATAAATGATGTTGGTAAAAATTTTGAGCGTCTACCTTCGGTTTATTCTGGGAAATACGAAGAGCATTTGCGCGACCATATATTACTAACACTTGACCCAAATTTTGAATTTGGCAGTGCAAGTGGAGAAACTTTTAATAAAACTGGTAAGACTGATATACAACTGCGTTATGACAGTTCAGTAGTATTTGTTGCCGAATGTAAATTTTGGGAAGGAGAAAAAGCCTTTTTAGCGACTATTGACCAACTTTTAGGTTATTTAACTTGGAGAGATTCCAAAACTTCTGTAGTGATTTTTGTTAGGAATAAAGGATTCACTTCTGTATTAGAAACAGCAAAAGAAGTAATTAAAAAGCATCCAAATTTTATTAGGGAAAAACAAGCGAATGATGACAATTGGTTTAATTACATTTTTTCGATTCCAGATGATTCAAATAAAGAAATTCAACTGGCAGTTCAAATGTATCATTTACCATAAATAAAGCACAGGTGCCAACAATGGCTATAATTCATTGTGGTTTTGTGCCACACCAAAATAAAAGTATAAATCAAGCGGCTGGATTTCGGCGGAATAATCCTGCGGATGATTCCACAACGAAATCATAGCCAAACCGTTGTCGCTCATAGGATAAAACACTTCAAAGAATGAAAATACCAGACAAGAATAAAATATTTCCGCTCGACAACTATAATAGACTTTGCTTTCTTAAAAACATCATTAAAAATCCCAATATTATCGTTGGAGATTACACCTACTATGATGATTTCGAAAACGTTGAAAATTTTGAGAAAAACGTAAAATATCACTTTGATTTTGTTGGCGACAAATTAAGAATTGGAAAATTTTGTATGATTGCCTCCGACGTTAAATTTATAATGAATGGAGCAAATCATTTAACGGAATCGCTAACAACTTACCCGTTTGCTATTTTTGGTGAAGACTGGAAAACAGTAATGGACGGAAAGGAATATCCGAAAAAAGGAGATATAACTATCGGTAATGATGTGTGGATTGGGTATAATGCAACGATAATGGCAGGAGTAACCATTGGAGACGGAGCTATAATTGCAACAAACTCTACTGTTATAAAAGATGTTGAACCTTATTCTATTGTTGGAGGAAATCCTTCCAAAGAAATTAAGAAACGTTTTTCAGATGAAAAAATTAAAAAGCTATTGGAAATTCAATGGTGGAATTGGGATATAGAACGAATAACAAGAAATGTTCAGAATTTAACAGACAATAAACTTGAAAAAATAGTTGAATAAAAATACTATTCCTGACACGGTTTAATTAATTGCCGTCGGATTCTTTTAACGAGATTCTTTGCAATCAATTATCTATAGGGCAGATGAACATTTTCCGTTAGAAAAGTCTGTATAAATCATATAAAACACGTTAGCTTTAAGCCATGAAAAAAACTATTCTGACATTAATATTTCTAACTAATTTATCTGTTATGTTTTCTCAAGAAAAAGATGAGAAATTATTCTTTGAAATAAAGAGTTTTATAAAGGTAAATAATGAATCTAACTTTGAAAAAATGGTTGAATATTTTCCTGAATTTACATTTGACTCGATTTCTCGTAGAGAATTTTTGAGTCAACTAAAAGAAGTGTCATCCAGTACAATGAATGTAAACATAAAAATGGATAATATATTTGAAATTGACACTTTGATTACATTAAACAAAGTTAAATATGCACGTATTAACTTACCACAGGAAACCACAGTGAATTTCAGTGAATTTCAGGATAAAGGAGGAGCGGATTTTGCAAGTCAAATGGCTTATTTATCACTAGTAAAAGAATATGGGGAAGAAAATGTTAAACTAGATAAAGAAAAATGGACAATCACAATTGTGAACGTTTTCCCAATTTATGCAATAGAAGAGAAAAGCGGATGGAAATTTACTGTGCTGAATAAGAAAACTAAAAATTATATTCCTAAAACTATTCAGAAATCAATACAATAAAGATTTAAGAGTTTAAAGCTAAAAATGTATAAGTTTTGTTCACTTTTTTCTATAGAAAGTGTGGGGCAATTGTAGTATCTTAGTTTGTAATCTGATAATCCTGGATTTGATTGTAGAATAGTAACAAGAACCCTGTTTGCTATACATCAGTCAAGCTGTTTTATTCTGATTTTTTATACATCAAAAACATATTGTTAACCTGTAAAAGCTTTATGAAAATGGCCGAAAAGGAAAATGAAATTCAGGACATAGGAATGATTTTGCTGCGAATCGGTTCCATGTTACAAAGTTCGGGAGCTTGTACTGCACGGATTAGAATCATTTTAGAGCGTATTGCACGCGCTTATGATATGAATGCAAATGCCCTGATTACTCACAGAGCGATTATTTTAACCTTATTAAACCAACAGGAAGAACCTGTTTTTAACAGTGTAAAACGAACCGCATCTGTTGGGGTTAATTTTAAGATTGTTTCGGGGATTAGTTTGATGAGTTTGAATATTAAAAACTCTAAATGGCAATTAGTTAATATTATAAAGGAACTTGATAAACTTGAAAATGCACCTCATTATCATCGGTTTATTGTTATGAATGCGGTTTCACTGGCTGGTGCTGGTTTTTGCTTCCTTGCTGAAGGGAGTCTTTTTTCAATGTCGGTTTGTTTTATAGCTACTTTTTTAGGGCTTTTTGTTAAGCAGGAAACCACACGAATTCATTTAAATCCATATTTATGTGTTTTCTTAGGAGCATTTACAGCGACCTTTATAGCTGGTGCTTTCAGGTGTTTTTTCCCGGAAGCAGACCTTGAACACGCGTTTGCAACCTCGGTTTTATTTCTTATTCCCGGGGTTCCTTTAATTAATTCGTTTATCGATTTTATTGATGGAAATCTGTTAAATGGGATAATTCGTTTAATTAACGGTTTAGGTATTTCATTTATGATTGCCATAGGAATGATTTGTTCAATTGTAATTTTCAATTTGTAAATATGGACTATGTGCTCTTAATATTGAAAGCTTTGGCAGGAGGGGTTGCCGCTATAGGTTACGCCATTCTGTTTAATACACAATCTTCATCACTGGTTACCATATTTTTTATTGGTATAACCGGTATTTTTATAAAAGCAGGACTGATGCTTTTTGGTATTAACGTTATTATTACATCGTTTTTTGGAGCAACAAGTGTTGGCTTTTTAAGCTATTACTTGGCACGATATATAAAAAGACCACCTTTAACCATTGCTATTCCTTCAATCATTCCAATGGTGCCGGGTATTTTTTTATACCGCATGATGATTGGATTTGTGAAATTGGCTGATAGCAGGGAAATTACTGAACATGAATTTATTAAATTACTGTCGCATACGTATTCAAATGGGATAAAAGCCATATTTATACTTTGTGTTTTAGCAATTGGTATAAGCTTCCCTTATCTTCTTTTTAGAAAAAGCTCGTTGCATTATATCCACAAAAAGTAAATGTAAAGATGTGCTCAGGATATTGTTTAAAAGGCAGGTGTAAAATTGAGATTAATGTAATATATTTTAATATGGCTCTGGAAGATTTAGGATATAGTAAAACCTTAGAAGATTATAGACAACAGCATAATCTCGGAGCGTTTGAAGTGGGCAGGGTAGCGCAGGAGCATAAAGATCGGTATGTGGTAGTCACCGATGCGAAAACTCTGGACGGTGAACTTATAGGGAATTTAAGATATACGGCTACAAGTAGAAATGATTTACCTGTTGTTGGAGATTGGGTTGCTATTTCGGAATATGATGAAGGTAAAGGGTTAATTCATGCTGTTTTGCCTCGTTTTTCTGTTTTAGAACGTCAAGCCATAGGTAAATATGGAGAAGCGCAATTAATAGCCAGTAATGTCGATTATGGATTAATTATACAATCGGTAAACAGAGATTTTAATATCAACAGGTTGGAGCGTTATTTAACCTTATGTTACGCTTCGAAAATCAAACCAATAATCGTTGTTACAAAAACAGACCTGACAGATGTACAGAAGGTAAATGTCTTACTTGATGAAATAAACAATAGGATTAAAAATGTTTCTATTGTTGCTGTGAGTAATAAAACCCAAATGGGGATGGATGACCTGAAAAAACTGATTTATAAGGGTAAAACCTACTGTCTTTTAGGGTCGTCTGGCGTAGGTAAATCTTCGCTTATAAATAGTTTGAGTGGAGCATATTTGATGAAAACAGGAAGTATTAGTGAACGTATAGACAGAGGTAAACATGTTACCACACACCGAGAGCTAATATCTTTAATAAACGGAGCGATACTTATTGATAATCCGGGAATGCGAGAGGTTGGAATAACAGATGCTTCAGGTGGATTAGAAAGCACATTCGAAAAAATATACGAATTAACACAACATTGTAAATTTTCAGATTGTACGCATACTACAGAGCAGGGCTGTGCTGTAATATCGGCCATAGAAAAAGGAGAAATAGAGGAATCGTTTTTTGAAAATTATCTAAAAATGGAAAGAGAAAAAGAACATTTTGAATCGACAGTGGCCGAAAAACGTAAAAAGGATAAAGACTTTGGTAAGATGATAAAGCAGTATAAGAAGTCTAAAAACTCTAATAGGAATTAAATAACGACTCTACAAAAACATATATAGACTTTATTGAATAGTATTGTTTATTGTTTTCAGTGCATCAAAAGCTATAAAAGTTCAGATTTATGGCAATACGAGGTAATAGAAATATCGGATTGATTAAGTCTAATAACTAAATATAAATAATATTAAAGACTGTTTTAATTTCGTAAATTGTTCAATCAATTTTTTGAAAAATTAGTTGATTTTAAATCATGAGGAAATGAAACAGTTAATTTTTATACTTACAGTGTTCTTGGTTGTAGGTTGCGAACAAGGCCACAAGAAGAAAGATTTTTTAGGAACCTGGGATATTGTTTCGCAAATAGAAATTAAAACCGGAAAATTAATAGATCCGGATTCTAAAATTTTGCATGTGGCAAAATTTACAAAGGATTCCCTGTATATAGATTCAGATATAGTGCATAGCTGGAAAGTTGAAGGCGATTCTATATTTATGGATAACTCTACTCCGGGCGTTTATATAAGGGAGCTAACTTCAGATAAACTTGTTGTTGAATTTGAATTTTTCGATTTAATTCAACTGATTTTAAAAAGACGGGAGTGATAAATTGATAATTTTGTTTTAAAAATGTAAAACAAGATTTTTAGGATAATGAAACGAATAAGGGAAATAGATGCATTAAGAGGTTTTGCTTTATTTGGCATCATTATGACGCATATGTTTCAGGGGTATCTGGCGAGTTTAGTGCCTCCTCAATATAATGGTTTTAACATGTTTTTCCCTGTTGACGAATTAAGCCGTTTTATGGTTAGGAATTTCTTTGTCGGGAAGTTTTATGCCATTTTTTCAATGCTTTTCGGACTTAGTTTTTATTTAATTTTAGATGGGAAAAAAGATGCGAGCTCTAGGAAGTTTGCATGGCGTCTGGTGTTGCTTTTTGTTATCGGTTACGTGCATCACATTCACTATCGAGGAGATTTTTTAACAGTCTATGCTGTTTTTGGAATAATTTTAATTCTTTTTAGAAAAATCCCAACGAAAATAATTTTTGTGGCAGGACTGTTTTTAGCTCTTAATGGGCCTGCTGTTTTGCAAAAAGGGAGTGCTTTGTTTTTTCAGAAGACAGAGGCAGCACCACAAAATACAGGCGGAAAGACCAAATTAGAGTTAGCAAACAGTTATTTTGATTTGGTTCTTGAGGGGGAGTATAAGAAGTTATTAATATCTAATAGTACTGCAGGTTTTATTAATAAGTATAATTATTTGAAATCCAGTGGACGAATGTGGATTGTTCCCGGATTGTTTCTTCTTGGGCTTTGGGTAGGAAGAAGAAAGTGGCACGAGAGGTTGGAACACATTCCTTTGAAGAGATTGATTTTAGTATCCTTTAGTATAGGGATGCCTTTAGTTTGGATTAATTTTCATTTTTCGAGGTCTAATTATTCAGAGTTTGTACAGTTTTTAGGAGGGATATCTAAGGATGCTTCAAATATTTTTATGCCCTTATTTTATATAGGTTTGTTGCTTTTGGCTTATAAATCGAATTTCATTGGAAAATTTATAAAATATTTAATACCAGTTGGGAAAATGGGTTTGACGACTTATGTGTTTCAATCGGTATTTGGTTTATTTGTGTTTTACGGATATGGTTTAGGATTACTGTTAAAATTGTCGGGAACTGTTGCTCTTGGTTTAGGGCTACTGTTTTTTATAATGCAAATGTTGTTTGCTCAATGGTGGTTTAGCAAGTTTAAATACGGGCCTTTAGAATGGCTTTGGCGATGCGGAACCGATAGAACATGGTTATCTAATAAACTGTCGGAATCAGACAGAGTTTCTTTAAAATTTCCAGTGAGTTAGATTAAAGCAAATAAAAAGGGAACATGATTAAATGCTCCCTTTTTATTTGTTTAAGAGTTATCCTTTAAAATTATCTGGTAACAAAATCGCTTAGTGTAATGTATATGTTACCATTTAATTCGTCGTGATAGATGTTGTATTTTGTCGGGTAGTTATTTCCGGGTTCTTCAAAAGTAAGTGGCTGGGAATAAGTGCCACTAAACTCTTCTCCTGATAATAAATAATCAACGGTTATCATGGGTTCTGTAAACGTATTTTTTTGAGCATAAGACCCATAAACCATAATGTGAGTAAATGTATTGCTCCCTATAAACCAGGAAATTGGAAGCCAGTGTTTACCCATATTAGGATACGAGGCTTGAATTAATGGCGGTTTTACATAATCGTTTGGCATTTTTGTTGGATCAGGAAAAAGGTTGAAGGCATCAACAATATCTTGATTGTTTTGATCGTAGGTAGGAATTGCTAATCGTTCTTCCAAAGTAATGGCATAAAAGTGTAAATCGAAATGAGGAACGTTAAATCCGGGATCATGACCCATGGGCTGAAAGTTTAAACCAATATGTTCAAAAGGGGTTACTTCTTTGGCTTTGCTGTGTAAAGGTAAAACTGTGGCACCATCTTCAACAAGCGTTCCTGGCAAGATATTATTTTCAGGCATTACCATTTCTCCGTCTGTAGGTATTGGTAAATCTACCAAGACATCAGGTGTGAATTCAATTGCTAATTCCAGTGGAAATCCTTCTTTGTTAATACTAATCCAGGAGCGAGCTTTGCCATTAAGGTATTGTACTTCCGGACCTTTAAAGACATTGAATTTATCCGAACTGGTTTTTAAGGAGCTGTTAGTACTTGTTGATGCATTGGATAATTCATCATTAGTACTGCAAGAGCAAAAGCTAAATACAATGACAAGAGCCATTACTTTCTTTAAGTTGTTGATTAATGTTTTCATTTTCCTAAGTTTTAGTGTTAATAGAAATTATTAAGCGGTTGTATAGGAAGAAGCTCAGTTTAGTTTTGAAGACGTTATAAAATTAAATGCAATTCAGGAGAGAAAACATTAAATGAGGTGTACTATTGAATTTTGTAGATAGATAAGCAGATAAATGCGACAAATCACTTAAATCGTATTTTATGGTTAATTAAAGGGAAATAAATTTTAGTTGGCAATTATTCTAATCTTCTAAATTATAGTTGCCAGGTGCCAATTTTTGAACCATTTCTGAATAATTTTTGCCAAAAGGAATTTCAATTTTACCTATTTCCACATCATTTTTTGTGAAGGCAGTAACTTTATTGATGGAAATAATAAATGATCGGTGAATTCGAATAAATAAATTTTTAGGAAGCATATCTTCAACCGAAGACAGTGTTTGTTTGACCTTCAACGTTGTACAATCCTCTTTGTGGATGATGATATAATCTCTTAAACTTTCAATGTAAAGTATTTCTTCAAGAAAAATTTTAATCATTTTTCGATCAGAGCGGAAATATAAAAACCCTGAATCATCTATAATTTCCTCAGATTCAGTTGCATTTAACTGAGAATATTTATTAACAGCTTTCAAAAACCGTTCGAAGGAAATGGGTTTAAGAAGATAATCTATGGCATCAAGGTCGAAGGCTTCAATGGCATACCCTTTGTGAGCTGTTGTAAATATAACTTTGGGTGGGTAGCGAAGGGATTTTAATAAATCAGTGCCAATTAATTTGGGCATGTTTATATCTAAAAACATTAAATCTATTTTGTGTTCGTTTAAAAGCTCGATGGCCTGAAAGGCATTAACACAAGTTCCAACAATATCCAGCTGGTTTAAAGTTTTAATATAATTTGTTAATACTTTAATTGCGGGGGGCTCATCATCTACTATAAGACATTTGTGTTTCATAATGAGTGTTGTTTGATTAGTTTATCCTTAAATTCTTCTTGTAGTTCTTCTAACTCAATTTCCAGGTCAACAATAAAAACATCATTTAGTAAGTTGGTTTTAAATTTATATTTCCCATGGTATAGCAACTCTAATCTTCGCATTACATTTTGTAATCCCAGGCCACCGCTATGTTTTGTGTTTTTGTTAATATTATGTTCTATACTATTCACCAGTTTAAATGTCATTACAGATTCTTTTAATATCATATCCAGACGAATCCAGCATTGGTCTATTTGTTTACTCGTGCCATGCTTAAAAGCATTTTCTAAAAACGGGAGCAGAAGCATGGGGGCTATTTGGAAATTTTTAACATGGCCTGAAATGGTTATCGATATGTCTAGGCGGTCTCCATAACGCAATTGCTCTAAAGCAATGTAATTTCTGAGAAGTTCAATCTCTTTTACCAGCGGAATTCTGGCTACATCACTTTCATAAACCATGAATCGAAGTAATGAAGATAGTTTTAAAACTATTTCAGGGGCATGAATAGACTGTTCTAAAGTGTGAGAATATAAATTATTTAGTGTATTGAACAAAAAGTGCGGGTGCAGCTGCGCTTTTAAAAGTTTTAATTCTGCCTGTGATTTTTGTTTTTCGGCTTCCAAAGTTTGTTGTTTTTGTTCATACCAGTACTGTAACAGTTTTATAGAGATTACAATACCACCAACATGAAAAAAAGGCAGAACATTTTTACCTATCAATACGGTCATTCCTTTTAATTGTGAATTAATATTTATAGAGATTTGTGCCAGGGAAGTGTAAGCCCCACATAGTAATACTGTGATGATAAGTCCTGCTGTAAATGAGATGAATTTTCGTTTAAGTAAGAATTTGGGTATTAGCAAATGATCAAGAGAATAAGCCATAATCATAAATCCAGGTAAATACAAACTTGCATTTATAAACGATTTTTTAGGATTTATATTAAGCCCAAAACCCCATGCAAAATAGGTTGTAATCAGTAACCAAAACAAAGTGTGTAAACCAATGGTTTTGAGTGTCTTTGCCCATTTTATTTGATTCATAGCCATAGTCAGAATTTTATTTAAAATAGTTAATAATTCTGTCTAATTAAAATTTAATTTTTGAAATTCAATTAGTTATGGATGAATGGTGTTAATTAGTCATTTTGTCTATCTCTACAGTTTAAGATTTGTTAGGTGTTTGTCGGGGTGAAGATTTTCGTTTTTATAACTTCAATTCTGTAATATGCCCCGTAATTATTGGTATTTTAAACTTACCTTTTCTGTCTTAATCTCGTTAAGTAATTGCGAACCGGAGTATCGTAAAATTTCATGACAATCCAGCTGAAAAGTACCATCGTGATGGTTCCAAAAATGATTATGTAGGCTAGTTTTTCAGGCGAAGGGTTTTGTGTAACATAGTAATTGCCAAACCACCAGATGCCTGCATAGTGCGTCATATACAAGGGATAAGAGATGTTTCCTAAAAACACACACAATTTTTTGAAAGATTCAGATTGAATAGAACCAGCTCCCAGAGATACTAATAACGGGAAATAAAACAAAACCACTAAAGCTTCGGTTATCCAGTTTAGAGAACCCCATGGCATCACAAAAGCAGCAGTTAATAGCACAGATAATCCAATAAAACCTAATTTGTTTTTAATAATCCAACCAGATCTGTAAACAACCAACCCGGCAAGGAAAGAATAAAACATTCTTATACCACCATCTGCAAAAGTGCCACCGCTCCAGCCGCCTAGTAAATTTTCAGAAGAATAACTCACCCAAATAAGTGCAACTGCCGCAGGAATTAATAGAACTTGCAGTACTTTTTTAGATAATTTAATGAGGATGAAAGCATACAGCAAATTTGCGATGTATTCCCAGAATAAAGACCATGCAGGAGCATTTAAGCTGAATAAATTAAAGCCACGTTCTTTCATTACAGGTAGCGGAATAACAAATAAAGAGCAGATTAAAATTAAAAGTAGTTTAGCAATCGAATATCCCTCGGCATGATTTTCAAAAGGATCAATCAACAAGCCAATAAAACCAATTACAGACCCGAAAATAACTAATGGATGTAATCGTATAAGTCGGGATGTAAAAAACGATTTTAGTCCTATTTGTGGTAGCCTGTTATCGTAAGCATAAGCGATTACAAATCCCGAAAGGCAGAAAAAGAAATCTACAGCCAGAAATCCGTGAGCTATAAAGTTTTTAGAAAAGTCGTCGTAGTAAATCCACTCCATATAATGAAACACCACTACCGCTAATGCGGCAATCCCTCTTAAGCCGTCTAAAATATGAAAATGAGGTTTGCTTTGAAGTTGGGTTGAGGTTGTAGGTTGATTCATGAAAGAAGATGAGATTTGTATTTAATTGCTGTAAATCTATTAAAAAATCGATGATAGAATAGAAATTGGAGAGATTATAAGTAGTAAAAAGAAATCATGGAATTAAAAATATTTTTTTAGTATATTTCTTACATGATAATTTTCTAACCAACTCAATTAAATCATTTATGAAAAAACCTATTTATGTCGCCCTATTGTCCTTTGTTGTTTTATCGTGTAAAACCAAAGAGGTGGAAATAATGGAAATTACTTTTGAAAACCGCTATAAGTTTACCAATGAAATAGAGAAAAGTGTTCTTGGGGAAAATCCGGATTATCAAGATTCTTCAGTCGATTATTCATATGTTGTTAATCATGAAAAGGCATTGGAACATTGGGATTTAGCAATGAATGCTCAGCCTAAAGAACATAAGCAAAAGCAATTAGATTCTGTTCGTAATCTTTACAAGGTAAATGACGCCAAAGACTATATTTTAAGTCAGGCTGATCATGAAAAAATTATAATAATAAACGAAATGCATTGTAATGCTACGCACAGAATTTTCACAGAAGAATTGTTAAAAGATTTGTATGCAAAAGGATATAAAAATTTATGTGTAGAAGCTTTATATAATGATGGATCAGATACTTTATTGAATGCTTTGAGGTATTCAAAATATGAATTTGGTACGTATTTATGGAATCCACAGTTTAGCAACATGATTCGTGAGGCATTGAAAATTGGCTTTAAAATACATGCCTATGAAACTAAAGGAGATATTGGAGGGGAGGTAAGAGAAATAGACCAGGCTAATAATATGGCTAAAATTATAAAAGAGAATCCCGATGAGAAATTTTTAATTCATTGTGGAAGCGGTCATGCTCTTGAAGGATATATTAAGTTTTTTGGAGGCGCAGCGTTGGCAGGTAGGTTGCATCAATTGACAGGGATAGATCCTTTTACTATTGATCAAGTGTTTTATTCAGAAAAATCTAAAAGAGAAAATAGTAACATCTTTTCTCAGGCATTTAATTTTGAAAACTACTCAATTTTATTAGATAAGAATTCAAAACCATTTGGTTACAAAAAGGGAGAAGAGAGGATGGACTTAGTGGTGTTTCACCCAATGACTACTTATAACAACAAAAGACCGAACTGGGTTTTCGAAAGGGGAAATAAAGATGTTGAAATAAACATGAATAAGATAAATCTAGAATTTCCTGTTATGGTTCTTGCATTCAATAGTAATGAGGATTTGCATGAGGCTATTCCCATTGATATAACAGAGGTAGAGAAAAGAGATGCAGGTTGTCATCTTGGGTTGCCAAAAGGAAATTATAATATTGTTGTAACAAATAAATCGGAATCCATTTTGTTTAAAAAGGATGTTTTGTAATTTGGTTTAAATCTGTAGGTCATTGAAGGTGAATGTTTAGTATCTTAGATGAAAAAGTATAAACATGTTAGGACTTCGAACAACCATTTATAAGGTTAGTAATATTGAACAGGCTACCGATTGGTATATCAAAGCTTTTGAAACTGAGCCGTATTTTAATGAACCTTTTTATGTAGGATTTAATATTGGTGGGTTTGAATTAGGACTTCAGCCAGAAGAAGAGCCTGTTACAGATAAGGCGGAAAGTGTCGTGTCGTATTGGGGTGTGGAGGATATTTACGCGACATTTAATAGGTTGCTCGATTTAGGAGCAACAGAACATGAAGCGCCCTTTAATGTTGGAGGAGAACTCATGACGGCTACAGTAAAGGATCCTTATGGAAACATAATAGGCATTATTTACAATCCGTATTTTAAAATGGAGAAGGACGAGTAGCTTTTCGTTTACTATCTTCGTTTTATATTTATGTTTCCATGAAATTAACTTATACATTAGGTAAATCTGACTTTTTAGAATATCAGCTGTATGCTTCTTCAAAATCCAAATCGCATAAAAGCAGACGTTTTCGTTCCCGTATCATTATCCCGTTTATTTATGTGGCATTAGGAGGTTATGTTGTAAGCTTAGGTAATTTAACCGAAGGCTTAATGTTTGCTGGTATTGGTGTTGTTTGGTTTTTGTTTTACCCCAAATATTCCAAATGGCGTTATAAGAAACATTTTCAAAAGCATATCGAAGAGCATTATCAAAATAGAATTGATAAAACAGTTGAATTAACGATAGAAGATGGCAGCTTACTGACTAAAGATTTTACGGCCGAAACCAAAGTAAATGCCAGCGAATTAAAGGAATTAATTGAACTTCCAAAACATGTCTTTATCAGGCTAACAACCGAGTTGGCATTAATTGTTCCGAAACAGAAGATTAAAGATTTAGAGGTATTTAAAAATGAAATCCAGTCTTTGGGAGCGACTTATGTTGATGATATCCAATGGCAGTGGAAGTAAATATTTAAAAAGAGGAAATAAATTATGAAGACAAAAATAGCATTAGTAACCGGAGGAAGTCGTGGCTTAGGAAGAGATATGGCTATCAATCTGGCTAAAAAAGGCTTAGATGTTATTATTACTTATCATAGCAATGAAGCAGCCGCAAAGGAGGTTGTTAAGGTTATTGAAGACTTAGGTAAAAAGGCTAAGGCGTTTCAGTTAGATACCAGTTCGACAGCGGGATTTGATGATTTTTTTAAGAACA
Organism: Aestuariibaculum lutulentum; assembly: GCF_032926325.1. Lineage (NCBI taxonomy): Bacteria > Pseudomonadati > Bacteroidota > Flavobacteriia > Flavobacteriales > Flavobacteriaceae > Aestuariibaculum > Aestuariibaculum lutulentum. Next base: position 3,653,714 of record NZ_CP136709.1, on the reverse strand, counting down.
TTTCCAATTATCTGAAAGAAGAGAATGGTAGTCCGAATTTCGATTTTTTAATTAATAATGCGGGTACAGGGTTATATGTGCCTTTTGAAGAAACTACAGAGGCTCAGTTTGATGAGATGGTTAACGTGCATTTAAAGGGTGTGTATTTTTTAACGCAAAAAGCGGTGCCTTATATGAATGATAAGGGCGGCATTGTGAATATATCTTCAGGTTTAGCACGATTTACGTTGCCTAAATCGTCTGCCTATGCTTCTATGAAAGGTGCTGTTGACGTGTTTACGCGTTATCTGGCCAAGGAATTGGCGTATAAAAAAATAAGAGCAAATGCTGTGGCGCCTGGAGCTATTGCTACAGATTTTGGTAATGGTGAGAATAAAAAGAACGAAGAAAAAAGAAAACTACTGTCTAATGTCACTGCTTTAGGTCGTGTGGGTGAGCCAGAGGATATTGGGAGTATTGTGGCCTTTTTATGTACAGACGAAGCGGGGTGGATTAATGGGCAACGTATTGAAGCTTCAGGAGGTGTATTTTTGTAATTGACCTTGGTGCAATTATAAACCTTTGTTTAAAAATAATTATGTAGTTTGCGGGCGTTTTAACCCCTAATCTTAAATAATGAAATCAGTTTTATTTTTTACATTCTTAACTGCAGTTGCAAAATCGGCAGTCATCGCCTGTATAGGGCTTTTAGTTAAAGACCATTTTAAAACCTTTTTAACGTTAATTACCAGGAAAGCTATTCCGGAAAGCGAGACAGAAGCTGTAAACTCTGAAAAATTTAATAATGTATTAAAATGGATAGGTATTGCTATTATAGCTTTAGGCGTATGTGTGGCTGTAACGGCATTTGCGAGTTTTATTGCCGGTATTGAAATGTCTTCAAACCGATTAAAACTTAATTTTTAATCTCATAAATGAAATATCTCCAAATAATAACGTTTAGTCTTCTTTTATTTATGTCTTGTAAACATGAGAAACATACAACAATTGAAATCGAAACAGATTTAGGAAATATTGTTTTAGAGTTGTACCATGATAAAGCTCCAAAAACCTGTGCCAATTTTTTAAAACATATTGAACAGGGGACTTTCAAAGATGCTAGTTTTTACAGAACAGTTCGTTTAGATAATCAACCTGAAAATAATGTGAAAATTGAAGTCATTCAAGGCGGAATTAATTCTGAAGAAACTCCATTTGAACCGGTACTACATGAAAATACCAAGCAAACAGGTATTTTGCATGAAGAAGGCACTTTGTCTATGGCGCGTTACGAACCCGGAACAGCAACCACAGAATTTTTTATTTGCATAGGTAATCAACCTGAGTTGGATTATGGGGGAAAACGTAATCCTGATGGACAGGGCTTTGCTGCCTTTGGTAAGGTCGTTCAAGGAATGGATGTGGTTAAAGCTATTCAGCAGTTAAAGGATGAAGATCAGATGTTGATTAAGCCTGTTCCTTTCAGCATTGTGTCTGTTGGATCTACTACCCTTTATAATACTTTATAGAGCTCCAAACGGTAGACTTTTGTGTTAGAAATGGCAATTGTTATTCTTCTTTTTGTTTTAATTTTTTACGGGTTTTCATACCATTATAAGAGCAATATACGTCCTAGAATTATAGGAGCTCGAGGAGAGCATGAGGTGGCAAAAAAGCTAAGCAGACTTAATAAACGAAAGTATCTGGTTTTAAATGATGTTTTATTAAAATTCGGAGATTCTACGACACAAATAGATCATATTGTTGTCTGTAAGTCAGGAATTTTTGTGATAGAAACCAAAAACTACAAAGGCTGGATTTACGGACACGAACATGCCGAATACTGGATGCAATCTATTTATAAATTCAAGAAGAAACTCAGAAATCCAATTAAACAGAATTGGGTACATGTTTTTGCTTTAAAGGAGATTTTAGCACCTTTCGGATTTATCGAATATTTTCCAGTTGTTGTTTTTGCTGGTAGCGGAAAGTTAAAGCATGTTACATCGTCTTTACCGGTTATAAAAACCAAAAAGCTTAGAAGAGTCATCAAGAAATCAACCCAAACGGATTATTTACCTCCTGATATCATGAAGCAGATTGCAGATACGTTATTGGAATCTAATATTACTGACAGAAAAGAAAATAAGAGGCATATAAAACGGGTAAAAAAGCAAGTTAAAGAAAAGAAAAATCAGATAGGCGGAAGAACGTGTCCTAATTGCGGAGGTAAACTCGTTATTAAAGGCGGGAAATATGGTAGGTTTTATGGGTGCTTGAGCTTCCCAAAGTGTAGATATACAATTAAGTGTTAATACTTGTGATATTCTAGTTGATTGATATAAAAAATCCCTGTTCAATTATTCTGGACAGGGATTTTCTTCTTATTTTTTCTTATTACGCTTATTGAAGTTTTTATCGCCTCGTGTTTTGGGCTTTTTGTATTTCTTTGCGATTTCACGTCGGTAAGAACCTCCTAAATTTTCTTTTTGATTTTTAGCTTTCTTTTCATGAAATGCAGGTCCTGGTGCATCTTCTTCGTTACGTTTCGTAGGATTGTTACGTTCTTTTACTTTAGTGCGTTCTTCTTCTAAAAGTTGTTCTGATATTTCAACCATGTCAGGGAACTCTAAAACAGGAATTTCCATGTTCATTAAACGTTCGATGTTTTCGCGGGCTTCCTGTTCTTTTTCAGTCGACAGTAAAATAGATTTACCTTTACGTTCAGCACGACCTGTTCTACCAATACGGTGCATGTAGTTTTCAGGGAAGTCTGGGGTGTCTAAATTGATAACATGACTTACGTTTTCAATATCCAGACCACGAGCCATAACATCTGTAGCTACTAAAATTCTGTTGTCACCATTTCTGAATTGTTCGATGCTTCGTAAACGGTAGTTTTGTGTTTTGTTCGAGTGAATTACACACAATTCTTCCTTAAAATGAAGGTCTAATTCCTCAAACAGTTTATCGGCAATCTTTTTATTCGATACAAAAACAATCACCTTATTGAATGTTTCGGCATCATTCAGAATATGAACTAACAAATTTACTTTCGTAAAAAAGTTTGGTACATTATATCGCGTTTGCTCAATATTCTCTAACGGCGTTCCTGAAACCGCAATCGATACACGCTCTGGTATGGTGAAGAAATCGTTTAGTAATTCATCGACATCTTCGGTCATTGTCGCCGAAAACATGATATTCTGACGCTTTTCCGGAAGGATATCAAAAATATTAATTAACTGGTGTCTGAAACCTAAATCAAGCATCACATCAACTTCATCAATCACAAGCTTCTGAATTGATTTCAGCTGAAGTACGCGACTTAAAGCTAAATCATATAAACGTCCCGGTGTAGCCACTAAAATGTCTAAGCCTTCGGCAACCGCCATTTTTTGAGTGTTAATATTGGTGCCTCCATAAACACCAAGCACTCTGGTGTTGATGTATTTGGTAAGTTTTTCAATTTCTTCAACCACCTGAACTACCAATTCGCGGGTAGGTACTAAAATAAGCACACGTGGATTCTCTTGTTTTGAAAATTTTAAATTCTTTAAAATAGGCAGCATGTAAGCAAAAGTTTTACCGGTACCAGTTTGTGCAATACCAACAATGTCTTTTCCAGAGCTAACAATATTAAAAGCTTCCGCCTGAATAGGTGTAGGTGTTGTAAAACCTAAATCGTCTAAGGCGTTGTATAATGGGGTATTTAAATTTAAATCTTTAAAAGTCAAAACGTATTAATTTATAGTGGGCAAAGTTACGCTTATTATTCTACTTACACTAAATGCGTGTTGTGTATTTCTATACTGTAGCTAGCTTTAAATGTTTTTCCTGATTCTAAACTTAAAATACCATCTTTGGTTTTAAAGTCCTGATTATGGGATACACTGTCGGCAATGCCTAACCAGGGCTCAATACAAACGTAATCGCCGTTTGGTTTTGCCCAAATGCCTAAATAGGGAAAATCGTGATAGGATACGGTTAGAATATCTCCGGAATGTGCACTATTTAAAGTGATTTTTCTGGATTTTAAATCTTTAAAAATTAGAGCATCTTTATCGAATAAATTGTGCTTAAGTTTTATGGTATCTGAATTATCTAAAAAAGGAATAGATTCGTCAAAAATAAGTCCGTCTGAAAGGCTAACCATATGGGTTTCTGAATTTTCAGTATGCTCAAAAACCAGGTTGTAATTTTCATAGGCTTCGTTATTGTAAACAGGACATTTAAATGCCGGATGCCCGCCTAAGGAAAAATACATGGTTTTATTGTCCAGATTTTTAATAGTATGAATAATATCTAAGGTATTTCCGTTTAGTTTGTAAGTAATCAAAAATTCGAATTTGAACGGGTATGCTATTAAAGATTCCTGATCGTAAGTAAGTTTAAAGGTTATACTATCCTGAGTTTGCTCGGCTAATTCTATTTTATCGTTATCTCTAATAAAACCGTGTTTAGGTAAAGAGTACGGTTTGTCTTCCAGAAAATAGGTGTTGTTTTTTAAGGCTCCGATAATAGGAAACAGGTTAGGAGCGTAGCCCGCCCAGACATCGGGGTTGGCATCCCACATAAACTGGGTTTGGTGTTTTATAGAACTTATTTCGCATAATTCGGCGCCGGTTTTTTTAATGCCAATTTTTAGCAGGTCGTTTTTTAATGTGAACATGAACAGAATATTTAAACTAATATACAAAACTTGTGAATTTTTAAGGATTCTGCCTAAATTTGCGCCATAATTTTTTCACTTGAGAGCAGTACAAAATCGTCATATCGAAGACATTCAGTTGTTTAAGCAAAAATTGTTGTCGTGGAGTCAGCAGTTTGAAGATGTTGTTTGGTTGGATTCCAACAATTACAAACAGCAATATGGACAATATGACGCTGTGTTAGCAGTTGATGCATTTACCAGTATTAAAACTGATTATACGCAGGCATTCGAGCAGTTAAAAGACTATCAAACTCAGGCCAAAGACTGGATTTTTGGGTATTTAACCTATGATTTAAAAAATGCTGTTGAGCCTTTGAAATCTGAAAATTTCGATGGTTTGGAGTTTCCTGATTTATACTTTTTTCAGCCAAAACGTTTATTCTTTTTAAAAGATAATCAGGTTGAAATGCTGTATTTAAATATGGTAGATGATGAAATGGATATTGACATTGAAGATATTATGTCAGTTGATATTTCTGAAAAACAAATACAAAGTGATCCTATAAAAATTCACCTTCGCATTCATAAAGATGCCTATCAGGAAAAGGTGAAAGCCATGTTGAACCATATTCACCGTGGTGATATTTATGAGGCTAATTTTTGTCAGGAATTTTATGCTGAAGACACTCAGATTCAACCGTTGGAAATTTATAATAAGTTAAACAATATTTCGAATCCGCCATTTGCCACATTTTTAAAATGTAACGACAAATATTTATTGTCGGCTTCACCCGAGCGTTACATAAAAAAAGAAGGTAACAAAGTCATTTCTCAGCCCATTAAGGGGACTGCCAAGCGCGCTAAAGATTTAGCTGAAGATGAACAACTGAAAAAGGAGTTGGTTGAAAATGAAAAGGAACGCAGTGAGAATATTATGATTGTAGATTTGGTGCGTAACGATTTATCTAAAACCGCCATTCGAGGTAGTGTTGAGGTCGAAGAGTTGTGTAAGATTTACACCTTCGATCAGGTGCATCAAATGATTTCGACAGTGAAATCGGAAGTAACACCAGAAACGCATCCGGTGGACATTATTGTAACCACATTCCCTATGGGAAGCATGACCGGAGCACCAAAGTTTTCGGCAATGAAAATTATTGAAGCTTTGGAAGAAACCAAACGCGGGCTATATTCCGGAGCTGTGGGGTATTTTTCTCCAACCGGAAATTTCGATTTCAACGTGGTGATTAGAAGTATTCTTTATAACGAAACTAAAAAATACGTTTCCTATTCCGTTGGAGGTGCTATTACAGCAAAAAGCGACCCGATAAAGGAATATGAAGAGTGCCTTGTGAAAGCCAAAGCCATGCGCCAGGTGTTGGAGGACTAATCTAAATTTGTTTCAAAGGTTTTTTTTACCCAGTTAATAATAGTGTCAATGCGTTTTTCTTCAATGTGCTTTATGGAAGCAATATCTTTTATGGTTAGTTTTCCAAAGACATACAAATCAATAATATTCGAGACATTAATAGGTAGTCGACTATAAATATTACCTATAACCTGTTGCGAATTGTTGCGTTTTGATGCTTTTGTATTAAAAGCATTGAGTATAGAGTGGTTATTATCATCATATAAGAACATGTGTTTATCATGACCGTTTTGTTGATAGGAGATATCATTAAGGTCTTCATTCATCACATAATCAAAGCCATCGTCAATGGTATACTCTTCTTCAAGCGCTTTCAATTCATCTTCTAAAAGGTTACGTGTACTAATGGTGTTTTTATGAAAGGCTTCTTTTTCGTAAATGCTGTCCAACTGAGTGTTAACCATTTTAAAAAGCTTCAGTTTTAGGGTATTGTTGTCAATATCTACATCATAGCCTTTTTCGTAAAAAGCCACGAGCGTGTCATCTACCACACCATTTGAAGAATACATTTTTCTGGGAATAATACCGGTCGATTCAGCAATGTAAAGTCGGTGTTTAACATAAGGATGAAGTTGTTGAGACGCTGAAAGAACCTTTTTGTTGAAAGCAATCTGTGTTGCTTTGTCGTTTAATTTATCAATTGTGCTCATAATCCTCACGTATTAAAATTACTCTTAAAAGATACTAAATTTCGAGATTTAAAACTAAAATTTTGTTGCATTTTAAATGCTTGTAGGATATCATTTTCAAAAGGCATTATTGTATATTTGAAACATGCTTAAAGAATTTCAAGACCATATAGAATCTCGTTTATCGTTCTTAAAGGAGAGTAAATTGCTCATTGCCATTTCCGGCGGAATTGATAGCGTGGTGTTAACACAGCTTTGTGTAAAGTCTAACCTGAATATAGCGCTGGCCCATTGTAATTTTAATTTACGAGGAGATGAAAGTGATGCCGATGAAGATTTTGTGTTGCAACTGGCAGAAGATTTAGAATTGGAAGTTTTTGTAGAAAGTTTTGATACCAAGGCTTACGCCGAAGAAAACAAGCGTTCTATACAAATGGCGGCTCGCGAGTTAAGGTATAATTGGTTTACTGAATTGTCAGAGCAGTTAAAATTTGATTATGTGCTAACAGCCCATCATGCCGATGATAACTTAGAAACCTTTTTAATCAATTTTACGCGAGGTACAGGTTTGGAAGGTCTAACTGGAATTCCGGAGGTAAACGACATTTTCGTGCGTCCGTTATTGCCTTTTTCAAACGAACAGATTGCCGGTTATGCAAAAAGCAATAAGATTAAATGGCGGGACGATAGCAGTAATAAATCCACTAAATATTTAAGAAATAAATTGCGTCACGATGTGATTCCAATTCTTAAGGAGATTAACCCAAGTTTATTGCAGAGTTTTCAGAATACACTAAGTAATTTAAATGATACGTCGCGTATTGTTGAAGATGCAATCGAAAAATTTCAGAAGGAGGCTATTGAAGATGTTTCCAATCAGCATATAAAATATAAAGTTGAAGCCTTTAAAAAACTAGCAGAACCCAAAGCGTATTTGTATGAAATTTTTAAAGATTACGGATTCACCCAATGGGATGATATTTTAAATTTACTTTCGGCGCAGCCCGGAAAATATGTCGCTTCGGCAACACATCGATTAATTAAGGATCGCGATGTTTTAATTCTAACCAATAGTTTTTCAGATGAAATTTACGAAGAATATATAGAGGTTTTAGATACGAATACAACTTTGAAAATCCCTAATGGATTTCTGGAGTTTTCTGAAGTCGATACGATAGATACGCAACATCATGAGAACTGCATTTATATAGACAAAGCGTTACTGCATAGTCCGCTTACTATCCGTCAGAAAAAACAAGGTGATGCTTTTTCTCCTTTAGGGATGAAAGGCAAAAAGAAAAAGTTGAGTAAATATTTTAAGGACGAGAAGTTTTCGTTAGTGGATAAAGAAAATACCTGGTTGTTTTGTAGTGATGATAATATTGTCTGGGTAATTGGCAAGCGTGCTGACGACCGATTTAAAGTCACCGATAAGACGAAACATATTTTAAAAATAGAATTAATTCAATAATGACTGTAGTACAAGGACAAATTGTCGATATATTAAATCAGCGAATTTTTAAAGGTGAAGTTACTATTACAGATGGGAAAATTTCATCTATTGAAGCAAAGGACCATGATGTGAATCATTATATTCTTCCGGGATTTGTCGATGCGCATATACATATCGAAAGTTCTATGTTGGTGCCAAGTGAATTTGCCCAATTGGCTGTGACTCATGGTACAGTAGCTACAGTTTCCGATCCGCATGAAATAGCCAATGTTCTTGGTGTTGAAGGTGTAGAGTTTATGATTGAAAACGGAAAACAAGTGCCATTTAAATTCAATTTTGGAGCGCCTTCCTGTGTACCTGCTACTACTTTTGAATCGGCTGGAGCTGTAATTGATTCCGATGATATTAAGGCCTTACTTGAAAACCCGGATATTAAATATCTGGCGGAAATGATGAATTATCCAGGCGTTTTGTTTGATGATGACGAAGTCATGAAAAAATTGTCCTGGGCTAAACATTATAATAAACCTATTGATGGTCATGCACCCGGTTTGCGAGGTGATGCTGTTACAAAATATATTAACGCAGGCATAACTACGGATCATGAGTGTTTTACATATGAAGAGGCTTTAGAGAAGCTGCAAAAAGGGATGAAAATTTTAATTCGGGAGGGTAGTGCAGCGAAAAACTTTGAAGCTTTAATCGGTTTGGCTTCAGAACGTTATCAAAATATGATGTTTTGCAGTGATGATAAACACCCTGATGATTTGTTAATCGACCATATAAATAAGCTTTGTGCACGTGCTGTAGCAAAAGGTGTTGGCGTGTTTAAAGTGTTACAGATGGCTTGTATTAATCCGGTGAAACATTATAATTTAAATGTCGGGTTGTTGAATGTTGGTGATGCTGCCGATTGTATTGTAGTTGAAGATTTAAAAGATTTTAAAACCATTCAAACCTATGTGGATGGCGAGTTGGTTTTCGATAATGGAACATCTTTAATTAAATCGGTAGCCTTCGAAAATCTGAATAATTTCAATTGTGATAAAAAATCAATTGAAGATTTTAAAGTAGAATCTTCTGCGAAGCAAATTCGAGTTATTGAAGCATTGGAAGAGCAGTTGGTTACCAATGAGCTAATTGAAGAAGCCAAGGTTGTTGATGGAAATCTTGTGTCGAACGTTGAAAAGGATATTCTAAAAATGACCGTGGTTAACCGATATAAAAACCAGAGCCCAGCGATGGCGTTTATTAAAAATTTCGGATTGAAAGAAGGAGCAATTGCATCTTCAGTCGGGCACGATTCTCATAATATCATTGCGGTAGGCGTTTCCGATGAAGCGATTTGTAAAGCTGTGAATTTATTAATTGAAAATAAAGGAGGTATATGTGCCGTATCAGATAATGAAGAACAGGTTTTACCTTTACCTGTGGCTGGAATTATAAGTGACGGAGATGGAAAAACTGTTGGAGAAGCTTATGCAAAACTCGATGCTATGGCTAAAGATTTGGGTAGTACGTTGTATGCGCCCTATATGACTTTGTCTTTTATGGCTTTACTTGTTATTCCATCATTGAAATTGAGCGATAAAGGGTTGTTTGATGGAACGAATTTTAAATTTACTACATTAGAAGTTAATTAATTATGCCGGTATTACATAGTACATATAGTCCATCGTTTGTTTTTAGAAACGGATTTGTTTCTACCGTTTATTCTGGGTTAATTCGTTCGGTAAAACTTGAGCAGGAACGCAAGCGTATTGAACTTAGAGATGGAGACTTTTTAGATTTAGACTGGAGTTATGCTTCAGCTAAGTCAGATAAACTTATTTTGTGTTTTCACGGTTTGGAAGGTAATGGGCAACGCCCGTATCTTACCGCAACGGCAAAGCTGTTTAATGAGAATCATGCCGATGCCATTTGTGTGAATTTCAGAGGGTGTAGTGGCGAAGATAATTTAAAATTCAGAAGTTATCATTCAGGTGCTACTGAAGATCTGGAAGATGTGCTTGAGCATGTTTTTAGTCTGAATATATATTCTGAAATTTATTTATACGGTATTAGTCTTGGGGCCAATCTTATTCTAAAATATTTAGGAGAACGCAACGATGTGCCTGAGCAGATAAAAGCTGCAGTGGCCGTGTCGGTTCCGGCAGATTTAAATGGTTCCTGCAAGGAATTGTTAAAACCTAAAAACCGCCCTTATGCGAATCGGTTCTTAAATCATTTAAAGAAAAAGTTGTTGAATAAAGCGATAAAATATCCGAATGATTTATCGTTTGAAGAATTTTGTACCATCAACACGTTACGTGATTTTGATGAGGTATATACCGCAAAAGCTCACGGATTTAGAGATGCTTCTGATTATTACGAGAAAAGTAGTTGCTTACAGTTTCTTCCTAATATAAAAACAAAAACACTTATCATTAATGCACTTAACGATTCTTTTTTGTCGCCTGAATGTTATCCTGTAAAGGAGGCAAAACAAAATCCGAATCTGTTTTTAGAAATGCCAAAAAATGGTGGACATGTTGGTTTTATTGATAAACGCAATGTATATTACAATGAAAAACGGGCTTTAGAGTTTGTTTTTAATTCTTAAAAAAAACTTAAAAGCCGAGAGCAAGTATTCTTTTTTGTATTTTTAAAGGAATTGACTTTGGTCAAACAAACAACCTTTAACTTAATACAAATTACAATGCCTGAGTATAAATTACGCATTAACGGTACTTCCTATAGTGTGGATGTAGATAGCGATACCCCGTTACTTTGGGTATTACGAGATGAGTTGAATCTTCTTGGAACGAAATTCGGATGCGGTATTGGCCAATGTGGCGCGTGTACGGTACATTTTCAAGGTGCTGCCGTGCGAAGTTGCTTGATAGAGGTGTCTACCATTGGTATTTCTGAAATTACAACCATTGAAGGTTTGTCTGAAGATGGTGATCATCCGGTGCAAAAGGCGTGGTTAGAACACGATGTACCGCAGTGTGGCTACTGCCAAAGCGGACAAATAATGAATGCTGCTGCGCTGTTAATCGAAAATCCGAAGCCTACAGATAAAGATATTGATAATGCCATGAGCGGAAATATTTGCCGTTGTGGTACCTACGTAAGAATCAAGCAAGCCATTAAAACGGCATCTAATCAATAAAAGCAGAACTGATGACAAAAATACAAACACAATACAATCGTCGTTCATTTTTGAAAATTTCTGCGGCTGCCGGTGGTGGAATGCTTATTGGTTTTAGTTGGTTAACGGGTTGTATTTCCGAAGGGAAAAAAGATGAAACATTAGCGATTCCAAACGAATGGTTCGATATAAATGGTTACATTAAAATAGGTGACACGGGGTTAGTAACCATCTATTCTCCCAATCCTGAAATTGGTCAGAATGTAAGAACTTCAATGCCTATGATTGTTGCCGAAGAGCTCGACGTCGACTGGCAACATGTTGTTGTGGAGCAGGCACCATTAAACACGGGGTTTTATAATAATCAGATAGCCGGCGGAAGTCAGTCCATTCGCAGAGGTTGGCATCCTTTACGTATGGCGGGAGCCACGGCCAGAAGAATGTTGCTTGAGGCTACAGCTAAAGAATGGGGTGTTGAGGTAACAGTCTTAACGGTTGCGAATGGGATTATCAAGGAAATTAACGGCGACCGCACCATGAGTTACGGCGAGATTGCTTCAAAAGCTGTAGGTTTAGATGTTCCGGAAGAAGTGGAATTAAAAGATATTAAAGATTTTAAGCTTATTTCGACAAGTGTTAAAAATGTTGACGGAAAAAAGATTGTAACAGGAAAACCTTTATTCGGATTGGATTTTCAACGTGAAGGCATGCAATTGGCTATGATTCAGCATCCACCAGCCTTTGGAATGAAAGTGAAAGATTTTAATGAAGCTGACATTAAAACCATGCCGGGTATTAGTGATGCTTTTATTGTTGATATCACAATCCCTGAACCAGGGTATTTTGATGAAAAGGGGTTTTTACAATTAATAGCCATTGTTGGAAAAACGACCTGGCAACTAATGAAAGCTAAAAAAGCATTGCAAGTTAATTGGGAACAAATAAGCGAACCAGAAAGCTCCGAAATGCATTTAAAGCGTATGGAAGAAACCTTAGCTTCAGAAATGGGCGAAAGCCGAAAAGACGGCAATCCTGAGGCAGCCTTTAAGAAAGCAACTAAAGTTATAGAACGTAGCTATAGTGCGCCTTTTTTGCCGCACAATACCATGGAACCAATGAATTTCTTCGCAAACGTCACAGAAACGTCAGCCGAGCTTATTGGGCCAACGCAAACGCCTCAGGCTTTAGAAGGGTCGGTGTCTAAATTATTAGGATTACCCATTGAAGATATTACAGTAAATATGACGCGTATGGGTGGCGGTTTTGGAAGGCGTTTATATGTGAATTTCGGGGTTGAAGCAGCGGCAATTTCAAAGAAAATTGGTGGTCCTGTAAAATTAATTTACACCCGTGAAGACGATATGACTCAGGGAACCTATAAACCGGCATATTTAGCAACCTATAAAGCAGGATTAGATGAAAATAACAACTTAATTGCATTTTCAGTAAAAGGAACCGGTTTACCCGAAAGTCCGGTATTTGAAAATCGTTTTCCGGCCGGAACGGTAGAAAATTATATTGCTGAAAAAGCGAGTACAAAAACCAATATTACCACAGGTGCCTGGCGTGCACCGCGTTCGCATTTTATAGCAGGTGCCGAGCAATCATTTTTAGATGAGGTGGCCGAACTGGCTGGAAAAGATCCTATAGATTTTAGATTGGAATTGTTAGATAAGGCTATTTCCAATCCTATTGGAAAAAGAAACGATTACGATGCCAGTCGTTATGCGGGTGTTTTAAAACTGGTTAAAGAAAAATCGAATTGGGGACAGGAAACACCCGGAATTCATCGTGGTGTGGCCGCTTATTTTTGTCATAATAGTTATGTAGCCGAAGTCATTGATATTGCCATGGAAGACAATAAGCCAAAAATTAAAAAAGTCTGGTGCGCAGTAGATTGCGGTATTGTCATTAATCCTGACGCAGCAGTAAATATGATGCAAGGCGGCGTTATAGATGGCATAGGTCACGCTATGTACAGTCAGTTAACGTTTAAAGATGGTTTGCCTCAGCAATCTAATTTCAATCAATACCGGTTAATACGTCATTCGCAGGCGCCAGAAGCTATCGAGGTGTTTTTTGTAGAAAATAATATCGATCCAACAGGACTTGGAGAACCCGGTTTACCACCGGCTATAGGTGCTTTAGCTAATGCGTTGTATCAGGCGACTGGCGAACGATATTATCATCAGCCTTTTATGTCGTATAAACCTGTTATGGGGTAACATAATTAAGAAAACTATTTATGACACACGAATTTAAAACACTTGTTGAAACCGCTATAGCCTGGAAAAAGGATAATTTTAAAGTGGTATTAGCGACGGTTGTAGCTTTAGATGGCTCGTCTTACAGGCGCCCCGGTGTTCGGATGTTGTTGAATAATAGAGGCTTTTGGAAGGGGGCTGTTAGCGGCGGTTGCGTCGAGAAGGAAGTGTATCGCGAATCGGAACGTGTTTTTGAAACTGGTCAACCAAAAATGATGACTTACGACGGGCGTTATCGTTTAGGTTGCGAGGGTGTTTTGTATATTTTGTTAGAACTTTTTAATCCAGGTGAAGCCTTTATTGAAGCATTTTTCAATGGAATTAAAAATCGAAAACCTTTTAAAATTTCTTCCTATTACAAAAAGGAAGAAGGCGAGTTTCAAGGTATGGGTTCTGTGGTCGATTTAAATGCTGCGTTATTTTCAATGAATGCTGATAATTTTCCGAAAGATGAAAGAAATCAGTTAACAGTATTTAAACAGAATATGCAGCCTTGTTTCAAATTACTTATTATTGGCGCAGAACATGATGCTGTTAAATTATCGCAATACGGGTTGTTAACCGGCTGGGAAGTTACCGTGGTTGCTCGAACAAGCGAATTAAAATCGGCTGAACATTTTTCGGGCACGCGTCTTATACAACTTGTTGTTCCGGAAGATATCACGACATTAAACATCGATAATCAAACCGCAATTGTATTAATGACACACAATTTCGCTATAGATTTACGGTATCTGGTGGCTTTAAAGAATTCAAATCCAAATTATATCGGACTTCTAGGTGCAACACGACGTCGCGATGATTTGTTGTCGCAGTTAATTGATTACTGTCCCGATATTTCAGACGATTTTTTAGATGTTATTTACGGTCCGGCAGGCATAGATATCGGTTCAGAAACGCCTGAGGAAATAGCCTTGTCGATTGTTTCCGAAATATTGGCGGTAACCAGAAATAGGGAAACCTATTCACTTCGAAAAAAATCTGGAAAGATTCATTCAAAATTGAAATAAACTCATGCAAAATGCTCCAGAAATAGCATTGGTAATATTGGCTGCCGGCGCTTCAAAACGTATGGGAAATCCTAAACAATTATTGCCCTGGGGTGATTCCACATTAATAGAACACAGTATAAAAACAGCTTTAAAAGTAAATGGAAGTCCTGTTTTTGTAGTTTTAGGAGCAAATTTTGAAATTCTAAGTGAGCAAATTGAAAGCTATCCGATTGAAGTTATTTATAATTGCGATTGGAAACAAGGTTTAGGCACGTCAATTTCAAAAGCGGTTAAGCATATAACTGATTCTAATTTGAAGTTTGACGGTATTTTATTTCTTCTTGCAGATCAGCCGTTTATTACAACAGATTATTTGAAACAAATGATAGCTCATTTTAAGCCGAATAAAGCTCAGATTATTGCAACATCTTATAATGAAGGAGAAAAAGGCGTTCCTGTGTTGTTTGATGCTATTTATTTTAAAGAATTAGAAGCTTTAAATAAAGATATTGGTGCGAAACAGGTTTTAAGTACTCACGAATCGAAGGTTGAAATTTTATTTAGTGGGACTAAAAACATAGATTTGGATACACAAACCGAATATAAAGCTGCTTATAAAGCGCAATTTTTAAAATAATATGAGTTCTTCAGCAAAGGATAAAGCTAAAACACCCGAAACGTTTTCAGAATTAAAAGTGAAAACACCACCAGATAACAGTGCGGGGATACCTGCTTTAATATCTGTGGCCAGTCAGGTTTCAAAGTATATGAATTTCTCTGATGCTTTAAAGGTTTCTCGTAAACTGAATCAGAAAGGCGGGTTTGATTGTCCGGGTTGTGCCTGGCCAGATCCTGATGACGAGCGTTCTGTTCTTGGAGAGTACTGTGAAAACGGCATGAAAGCTATGGCGGAAGAAGTTCAGAATAAAACTATTGGAACTGAATTCTTCTCGCAGTATTCGGTTGATGAATTAGCGAGTTGGACAGATTTTGAAATTGGTAAGTCCGGACGTCTGGCTGAACCTATGTATCTCCCTGAAGGCGCTACACATTATCAACCAATTAGTTGGGATGAGGCTTTTGCTAAAGTTGCTGAACACTTAAATGGGTTAGAGTTTCCTGATGAAGCTGTGTTTTACACGTCGGGTAGAACTACCAATGAAGCTGCTTTTTTATATCAATTATTTGTTCGGGAGTTTGGTACAGCTAATTTACCCGATTGTTCCAATATGTGTCATGAAGCTAGTGGTAAAGCTTTGTCCGAAACTTTAGGTATCGGCAAAGGTTCAGTAACCTTAGACGATTTATACAAGGCGGAATTGGTTATGGTTGTTGGGCAAAATCCAGGGACGAACCACCCCAGAATGTTGTCTGCTTTAGAGAGGTGTAAAAAGAACGGAGGAAAAATTATTTCTATAAATCCATTAGCTGAAGCTGGTTTGGTACGATTTACTAATCCGCAAAATCCTTTGAAGCTATTAACCGGCGGAACAAAGCTAACAGATATTCATGTACCAGTAACTATAAATGGTGATGTGGCCTTTTTTAAAGCTATTTTATTGAAGTTGCTTGAAGCAGAAGAACAAACAGGGAATGTATTTGATAAAGCATTTATAGATGAATTTACATATGGTTATGATAGTTTTATTGATGATTTAAAACAATATAGTTTCGAAAATTGTTTGGAGAAATCAGGTGTTTCAAAAGAGGTTTTTGATGCTGTTTTAGATTTAATCATAAATAGAAATAAGATTATTGTGTGTTGGGCCATGGGGCTAACGCAGCATGAAAATGCGGTTGATAATATTCGGGAACTGGTTAATTTATTACTTCTAAAAGGAAGTATTGGTAAAGAAGGCGCGGGAACTTGTCCGGTTCGTGGTCACTCTAATGTGCAAGGCGATAGAACTGTAGGGATTTGGGAAGCAGCACCCCAAAAATTTTTAGATAAAATTGAAGCAAAATACGGTTTTAAGCCAACTACAAAGCATGGGTATTCGGTTATTGATGCCATTAAAGCCATGTATGAGAAAAAAGCTAAATTATTTTTTGGGCTGGGTGGTAATTTTATTTCGGCTGTACCAGATACCTTATATTCTGCAGAGGCATTGGCTAATTGTAATTTAACAGTTCATGTGAGCACTAAGTTAAACCGTTCACATCTGGTAACCGGAAGAGAGGCGTTAATCTTTCCTTGTTTAGGGCGCGCCGAAAAAGATTATCAAAAATCAGGGCTTCAAGTGCAAAGTGTCGAAAATTCCATGGGTATTGTGTCTTCTACAAAAGGCATTTTAGAACCTTGTTCTAATGCATTACTTAGTGAAGTTGCTGTGGTTTGTGGTGTTGCTCATGCCACTTTAAAAGAGAAATCTAAAATTAATTGGTTAAAGTATCAGGACGATTACAATTTAGTGCGCCAGGATATTGAAGAAGTCGTTGACGGTTTTAATGATTATAATAACAGATTAAAACAACCGTCCGGATTTTATTTGCCTAATGGGGCTCGAATCAGGCAATTTCATACTAAAACCGGAAAAGCAAATTTCTCTATTAATAAATTACCGTCCTGGAAATTAAAGGAGGAGGAGTTGGTTATGATGACGATACGTAGTCATGACCAGTTCAATACGACTATTTATGGTTTAAATGACAGATATCGTGGAGTCTTCAATGAGCGACGTATTATATTTATGAATCGGGAAGATATGAATGCTAGAAGTCTGCAAGAAAAGCAGGTTGTTAATATTCAATCCAACTTTAATGGTGTTTTGCGCGAAGCTTCTAACTTTAAGGTGATTGGATATGATATTCCTAAAGGTTGTTGTGCTACGTATTTTCCTGAAGCTAATATCTTGGTCCCTTTAGATAGTTTTGCGCATACTGCCAAAACGCCGGCATCAAAGAGTATAGTGGTTTCAGTTACGGCTATTTAGAAAACTTTATTCTTTCATTGTTGAATCCTTATTATTTTAATTAATACGTATAAAAATGTGTTTCAATTTGTGAATTTGTCAATAATTGACTGATTTTGAAATTTTCACACATTTAATTAAGTATAATTACGTAGTTTTTACTTATGTTTGTAGTGTAAAATACGTAGTTATGAAAAAAATAATTGTTGTAGGTAACGGAATGGTAGGTTATAAGTTTTGTGAAAAATTTGTAGCTGAAGTTAAAAGTCAGACTTATAAAATTACTGTTTTTGGAGAAGAGCCAAGACCAGCGTACGATAGGGTGCATTTAAGTGAGTATTTTGAAAATCAAGATGCTGAAGCTTTAGAGATGGCGCCAAGATCATGGTATGAAGAGCACGGTATAGAATTGATAACTGGTGAGCGGGTTGCAGATATCCATCGAAGCAAGAAAACCATAACTACGGCTAAGGATCGGGAGTTTGAATACGATTACTTAGTACTTGCAACGGGATCTTCTCCTTTTGTGCCACCTATTAAGGGGGTAGAAAAGAAAGGGGTTTTTGTGTATAGAACCATTGAGGATTTAGAAGGCATGTTGGCTTATGCAGCGGAGTTGAAAGCTAAAAATCCGGATGCTAAAGCTGCTGTTCTAGGTGGTGGTTTATTAGGGTTGGAAGCTGGTAAAGCGGTTTTAGATATGGGTTTAGAACCACATATTGTTGAGTTTGCTCCTAAATTAATGCCGAGACAATTAGATACTAGAAGTAGTCAGGTTTTAAAACTAAAATTAGAATCTATTGGTTTAAATATTCATTTAAGTAAAGCGACCAATCAGATTTTGGGAGGTGAGGCTATCACCGGGATGGAGTTTGGTGAAGATGACGTTTTAGATGTCGATATGTTAATCATTTCTGCTGGTATTCGTCCAAGAGACGAATTAGCAAAAACTTGTGATTTGCAAATGGGCGTTCGTGGAGGTATTGTAGTCGATAATAAAATGCAAACTTCCGATTCTAACATTTACGCTATTGGAGAAGTAGCGCTTTACAACCAGATGATTTACGGTTTAGTGGCGCCAGGATATGATATGGCTGGGGTTGCTGTGAAACAGATTTTAGGAGAATCTGATTTTGTAATGCCTGCAGATATCGATATGTCTACCAAATTGAAATTAATAGGTGTTGATGTGGCGAGTTTTGGCGAACCATTTATGCCGGCAAGTCAGGGACATTCTGTAATTTTTGAAAATAAAACTCAACATTTATATAAGCGTATTAACGTTAGCTTGGATGGGAAATCACTTCTTGGAGGGATTCTTGTAGGCGATGCTTCCGATTACAATATGTTGCATCAGATTTATCTAAACGGCATGAAAATTCCTGAAGATCCTTCGCAATTAATTTTACCTGCAAGTGAAGGCGGATCGGCTTTTGGCAGCGTTCTGGATTTACCAGATACAGCGCAAGTATGTTCATGTGAAAGCGTAAGCAAAGGAGCTATTTGTTGTTCTATTACCGAAAATGGAAGTAATAATTTAGGTGATGTGATAGCTGAAACCAAAGCGACAACAGGTTGTGGCGGTTGCAAACCTATGGTGGTCGATTTGGTAAACGAAACGCTTAAATCTTTAGGTAAAGAGGTTAAAGAGGTTATCTGTGAACACTTTAGTTTTAACCGTCAGGAGTTATACGATTTGGTGAAAGTAAATCAGGTTAAAGATTACGATGAAGCGTTGAATTTATTTGGTGACGGTGATGGTTGTGAGGTTTGCAAACCTGCATTAGCTTCTATTTTCGCTACGATTACCATGGAAACCCCAAATAAGCAATTTGCTATTCAGGATACTAATGACAGATTCCTGGCTAACATTCAACGTAATGGAACATATTCGGTGGTGCCGAGGATTGCTGGAGGAGAAATTACACCTGATAAATTGATTGTTTTAGGTGAAGTTGCTAAGAAATATGATTTATATACTAAAATTACCGGAGGTCAACGTATCGATTTATTTGGAGCGCAAATTCATGAGTTACCATTAATCTGGAAAGAATTAATTGCAGCCGGATTTGAAAGTGGTCATGCTTATGGTAAATCGTTGAGAACGGTTAAGAGTTGTGTGGGGTCTACGTGGTGTCGTTATGGTATGCACGAGAGTGTCACTTTTGCTATTGAGATAGAAAATAGATACAAAGGATTACGTAGTCCGCATAAGTTAAAAGGAGGTGTTTCCGGTTGTATTCGCGAATGTGCCGAAGCCAGAGGTAAAGATTTCGGATTGATAGCTGTAGATGGTGGTTGGAATCTTTATGTGTGCGGAAATGGAGGTGCAACACCTAAGCATGCTATTTTATTCGCCGAACAATTAGATGATGAAACAGCTATTAAATACTTAGATCGTTTCCTGATGTTTTATATTAAAACGGCTGGTCCGTTAGTAAGAACGGCCCCATGGTTAGAAAAATTAGATGGCGGTATTGAATACTTGAAAAAGGTGGTGATTGAAGATTCGTTAGGTATTGCAGACGATTTAGAACAAGAAATGAAAGGTTTGATCAATAAATATGAATGCGAATGGAAACAGGCCATCGAAGATCCGAATATTGCTAAACGTTTTAAACATTTTGTGAATTCTGATGATACCGACGATAACTTGGTTTTCGTACCAATGCGTGAACAAAAAATGCCACAAGCCTGGTAATTATTCAATCTAAAAATATTAAAAATGCAAGATATACTTAGTCAATACAATACAGTAACCGAAGCCGATGTTACAACGTGGTTTGAAGTGGGAACCGTTGCCGATTTTCCCGAGAATAGCGGAGCCTGTATAAAGTACAAAACCAAGCAGATAGCGGTTTATAATTTTGTTAGAAAAAATAAGTGGTATGCCGCACAAAATCTTTGTCCGCATAAAATGGAAATGGTGTTGTCTCTAGGAATGGTGGGAGATAAGGATGGAATCGCAAAAGTAGCCTGCCCGATGCATAAAAAGAATTTTTCGTTGGAAGACGGTTCTAATTTAAACGGTGATGATTTAAAAATTGCGACTTATCCTGTTAAAATTAAAGATGGAAATGTGTATATTGGCTTTTCAGACTAATATATACCAAACCAAATGGAACCAACAAGATTTGAAACGGCAATAGCCTTAATAGATAAAAAGAATTCAGAAGATCCTAATGTGTATCACAGTCATGGTTTAGATTTTCCAAAAGAATTGTTATACTCGCAACGCATGTCTCAAAAACTGTTACAGTTTAAGCCGAATGCATCAAGAGCCTTGCAATTGGCAGCCAGAGCGCAACATATATGCCGATGGAAAATTGCAAGAGACGAGTATCCTATGGATCGCGTAGGGTATTTAAAATGGCGAGAAACTCTAAAAAAAATGCATGCCGAATTAACTGCGGAAATTTTAAAGGAAGTAGGGTATGAAGATGAATTTATTGATCGCGTTTCGTTTTTAATTAATAAAAAATTAATCAAGAAAAATGAAGAAAGTCAGACTATTGAAGATGTCATTTGTCTGGTGTTCTTAGATTATTATTTTGAAGAATTTGCTGCTAAGCATGAAGATGAAAAGGTTATTGATATTCTTCAAAAAACATGGGTTAAAATGTCTGATGAAGGACATGAAGAAGCCTTGAAAATTAAGTTTTCAGATAAAAGTTTAGCCTTGGTAAAACAAGCGATTTCTTAAACAGTATTTAAAAATGACAAATAACGGTAATTCATTAGATCAGCGTACGTTTGATAAGTTAAGCCGTTTGTATATTATTGCCTTAAGCACCATTGCGCTTTCGGTAATTGTTAGCCAGATTCTTATTCGCAAGCATTTAAATGCCCAACAAAGTGACTCGACTGTTATTAATATTGCGGGAAGACAGCGTATGCTTAGTCAGAAGCTTACAAAGGACATTGTTGCACTTTCAGTCGAGCAGGAATTAAATGGGCGTATTCTACTTAAAGATAAAATAAAGGCGACCCTAAAACTTTGGGAAACGTCGCATTATTCACTTCAGGAAGGAAGCGAAAGTTTAGGGCTTCCAGGGAATAATAGTACTGTTATTTCAGATAAGTTTCAAAAGTTAAATCCAATATTCAATACGATAAGTCGTTCGGCTCAAACAATCATAGAAGATATTGAGAATGTCCCGCCGTTACCGAATTCGGCTTTTTCTGAAGATATTAAAAAGGTTAGACAGAATGAAGGTGAGTTTTTGTCTGTTATGGATGAAATTGTAAACCAATACGATTTAGAAGCTAATGAAAAAGTGAGCTGGTTACGTCGTTTAGAGATGTTGCTTACTATTTTAACGCTTATCATTTTACTGGCTGAATTTTTATTCATTTTCTGGCCAACAGCAAAGTCGGTTAGAGCGACTTTGGCAGAATTATTGTCGGCAGAACAACGTGCCAAGCAAATGGCTATTGATGCAGACGAACTGAGTGTAGCCAAAGAGAAATCGATGCGTGAATTACGTGCTTTAAATCACGCCATGGATGAAACTTTATTGTTTGCTCGTATTACTCAAAGTGGAAATGTGGTTCATATAGGTAAACGATTTTCACGATTGTTTAAGTTTTCAGGATTTAATGTGACTACAAGTTTTTCAGAAGTGATTTCTGTACACGAAAAAGAGCAGTTGGTTTTAGAAAGTATCATTTCAAAAAGTAAGAAAACCGGTTGGCAAGGCGAGGTTAAAGCAACTACAAAAGATCATGAAGATATCTGGTTAGAGATGGCTATCATTCCATTTAGTCCAAGCGATGATCGCCCAGAACTTTTAATTATTGCTTCCGATATTACTACCAGAAAAGCAGCACAGTTAGAAATAGAACGCCTAACTAAAGCGAGTTTTGAGGAGAAGATGGATCAGCAGAAAATCATCTCCAGTAAGATTATTGAAAATCAGGAAAAGGAACAAAATCG
Source organism: Aestuariibaculum lutulentum (assembly GCF_032926325.1). Taxonomy (NCBI): domain Bacteria; kingdom Pseudomonadati; phylum Bacteroidota; class Flavobacteriia; order Flavobacteriales; family Flavobacteriaceae; genus Aestuariibaculum; species Aestuariibaculum lutulentum. The sequence continues at coordinate 3,631,333 of NZ_CP136709.1, read as the reverse complement.
CATAGCAAAGGATGTTCACGATGGTATTGGACAAATGCTTACCGGATTAAAGTATAATTTGGAAAGTATTGATATTTCAGATATTGATAAGACAGCTAAAAAAATTGAGCATTTAAAGGAGTTAACCACTAATATTATTAAGGGAGTAAGAACGGCAACCTTTAATTTAACGCCACCAGAATTAACCGATCATGGTATTGTTCCAGCAATAAATAAGTTAACGCACGAGTTGGCAAAATTAACAGGGAAAAATATTGTGCTATTTAACAAAACCGACTTTAATAAGCGTCTGGATTCTCTGGTTGAAATTAATATTTACCGAATTGTTCAGGAGGCTATTAATAATGCGATTAAGTATGCCAATTCAACGCATATTTTAGTGTCGTTATCACATAGTGAAAATATACTTAGTATTGTTATAGATGACAACGGAAAGGGGTTTGATCCTTCGAAGGTTAAGAAAGTAAAAGAAGGTGATGGAGGTATGGGGATGACCTTTATGAAAGAACGTATAAAGTACATAGAAGGGCGCTTTTTTATTCATTCTGAAATAGATAAAGGCACGCGGGTAACTTTAAATATTCCTATTAAAGAGTAAGTATTTTCACTTAAATTTTATATTTTTGCTACGTAGGTTCTTTCTGTGTCATTTAGATATTGAGTAGCTTAGCTGAAATAATATTAATAAAGAACTTTCTAAATTTTAAATGTCACTTTAGTGATTAAATTGATAGTATTATGAGTGTTATAAATGTAGTTTTAGCCGATGACCATGTTTTAGTAAGAGATGGAATTAAGGCGCTTTTAGAAGATCAGGATGGTATTAAGGTCATTGATGAAGCTTCAAATGGGCTTGAGGCTCTTGAAGTAATTAAAAAGCAAAATCCACATTTGTTAATTGTCGATATCCGCATGCCAGAAATGAATGGTATTGAGGTTGTTCAAAAAATAAAAGAGCAGCAAATCGATGTTAAAACACTGGTGTTATCAATGCACGATTCTGAAGAATATGTGGTAAAAGCTATTCAGGCAGGTGCCGATGGCTATCTGTTAAAAGGAGCCAGTAAGGAAGAGTTTTTAAAAGCTTTAAATAGTATTGCTGGTGGTGGTAAGTATTTTACCGGAGATGTTTCAGCTATTATCATGAATAATTTTGTAAGCGGTAATGCGGTTAAGGAAACTCCAAAAATTAAGAAAAAAATTAACGATCCATTTAATTTAACGAAACGCGAACGTCAGATTCTTGAACTTGTTTTACAGTTGAAAAACAATAAGGATATTGCTGAAGAACTTGAAATTAGTAAGCGTACTGCAGAAGTTCATCGTTTTAACTTAATGAAAAAATTAGAGGTTAAAAATCTAATGGAGTTAAGTAATAAAGCTAAAGAGTACGATTTAGTTTAACTGTTATTCATCTTAAATTTGTTAATTGTTTCGTATTGGTATTTAATTCTATTCAATTTTTAACATATTCCTAAAAAGTTATTTTATTCTTTAACGAAACTGTATTTATTGTTTTATACGTATTTTTAATTTTTAAAATTAAGTATTTATACTTAATTTTGTAAGTATAAGGATGTTGTTTTCTCTTTTCAATTTTGAAAATTCAATAAAGCATCATCTTTTAGAAATGCAAGTTAGAGTTGCTTGAATTAGTAAATTGAAAAAAGAAAAGGGTTCTTTTTATCGTATTACTAATAATGATTGTATCCTGACTTTGTGTTACTAAAATGTTTTAAATTAGTGTAAAACGCAGTGGTTTATGTTAAAAAATGAAGTAAAAACAACGTGCTCGTATTGCGGCGTAGGATGTGGTATTATCGTTAAAAAGGACAGTAATAATAAAGTCATTGTAGAAGGCGATAAAGACCATCCGGTAAATAAAGGTATGCTGTGTTCAAAAGGAATGAACCTGCATTATGTTGCAAACGACACTTCAGACCGAATTTTATATCCAGAAATGCGTTGGAGCCGTTCACATCCTCGTGAGCGTGTAAGCTGGGATGATGCCTTAGATCGCGCTGCGAGTGTTTTTAAATCTATAATAAAGAAACACGGTCCGGATAGTGTTGGTTTTTATGTTTCAGGACAAAGCTTAACCGAAGAATATTATATTGCCAATAAATTAACCAAAGGATTTTTAGGAACCAATAATATCGATACCAACTCCAGACTTTGTATGAGTTCAGCGGTGGTAGGCTATAAGAAAACTTTTGGAGAGGATAGTGTTCCAATTTCGTATGCAGATATTGAATTGGCTGATTGCTTTTTAATTACAGGAGCTAACCCAGCATGGTGTCATCCTATATTATTCCGCCGCCTGGAAAAACATAAAGAGGAAAATCCGGATGTGAAAATTATTGTGGTAGATCCGCGTAAAACCGATACGGCTAATTTTGCCGATATTCATCTGCAATTGATTCCTGGAACCGATATCATTTTATATAATGCCATTGCAAGAAGCATTTTCGAACGTGGATTAATAAATGAAGAATTCATAAATAATTATACCGAAGGTTTCGATAAATATAAAGAACAGCTTGGTGAAACTACGGTTAAAGAAGCTTCAAGATTATGTGGTGTTCCCGAAAAGGATATTAGAAAAGCGGCCGACGTTATTGGTTTGTCTAAAGGCTTTATTAGCATGTGGGCCATGGGGTTAAACCAAAGTGTTGTGGGGACCGATAAAAATCTCGCTTTATTAAATCTGTCTTTGATTACTGGGCAGGTTGGGAAACCTGGCTCCGGACCATTTTCACTTACAGGTCAGCCCAATGCTATGGGTGGTCGTGAGGTTGGTGGTATGGCTAACTTATTGGCGGTTCATAAAGATTTAATGAACGAAGAACATCGCCGGGAAGTGGCGCAATTCTGGGGAGTTGAAAAGATTTCACCAAACCCGGGATTAACCGCTACACAGATGTTTGATGCTTTAGAATCTGGAAAATTAAAAGCCATTTGGATTGCCTGTACCAACCCGTTAGTGAGTTTACCCAATACACATCGTATTGAAAAGGCCATGAAGAACGCCAAATTCGTTGTTGTTCAGGATATTTCTCATAAATCGGATACTGTAGCTTACGCCGATTTGGTATTGCCGGCTGCTGCATGGTTAGAAAAAGAAGGAACGATGACCAATTCAGAGCGTCGAATTTCGTATTTACCAAAGGAAATTAATGCGCCTGGTGAAGCCAGACCCGATGTTGAAATCTTTTGTGATTTTGCACAGCGCATGGGTTTCAGAGGGTTTAACTATAATAGTGCCGAGGAGATTTACGATGAGTACGCTGCAATGACAAAAGGTACTAATATAGATGTATCCTTTTTAAATTACGACCGATTAAAAAATGAAGGAACCTTTCAATGGCCTGTTTCAGAATACAGACATCCAGGAACGCCAAGGTTATTTCAGGATAAAAAATTCTATACACCATCGCAAAAAGCAATATTTAATGTGCCGGCAGGTATTATAAATACATCGCTTCAACCCAATGATGAGTATCCGTTAATTTTAACAACAGGGCGTGTGCGAGATCAATGGCATACCATGACCAAAACGGGTAAGGTGGCGCGTTTAAAAACGCATTATCCAACACCTGTATTAGAAATTAATCCGGTAGATGCTTATTTATCTAAAATTAAAGATGGCGATATTACCGAAATAAAAAGTGAAAACGGAACCGTACGTGTTAGAGCTAAGGTTACTGAAAATATAGGAAAGGGAGTGGTGTTTTTACCAATGCACTGGGGAAAACAATTGCAGAGTGACCTGAATAGGGCTAATAATTTAACCAACACCCATATCGATCCGCAATCGAAGGAGCCTGATTTTAAATTTACACGTGTATCAGTTTCAAAATATAAAAAACCGGTAGAGAAAATAATTATCGTAGGCGCAGGAGCAGCGGCATTCAGATTTGTTCAAAATTATAGAGAAAATAACCAAGAAGATGAAATTCATGTGTTTTCAAAAGAACCGAATTTGTTTTATAATCGCGTACTTCTTCCTGAGTATATCACTGAAGAGTTGACCTGGGAACAACTTTTGAAAATAAAAAAAACCGAATTAAACAAACTGGAAATTAAAATCCACCCAGAAACTTTAATTGATAAAATAGATTCCGAAAATAAAATTGTGACCGATAGTCACGGTGTACAACACACGTTTGATAAATTGATATTAGCCACAGGAAGTCGGGCATTTATTCCAAAGGATGTTCAAATTAATCTTCCCGGCCGATTTACCATGCGAAATAAAAGTGATGCCGATAGTTTTAAAGCTTATTTAGACGCCACTGGATTGCCACCTGAGGAACAGCATATTGTGATTGTTGGGGGTGGATTGTTAGGGTTGGAGCTGGCAGCTGCCATGAAGCATAAAAAAGTGAAAGTCACTATTATTCAACGTGCTTCAAGGTTAATGGAACGTCAGTTAGATGCGATTTCCAGTAAGTTACTATCGTTAGATGTTCAGGAACGAGGTATTCAGATTTATTTTGATAATGAGGTGAGCACGGTGTTTGATGATGAGGATACCGGCGAATTAAATATCACTTTAAAAAGTGGTAAGTTTATTACTGCTAATGCCATTGTTTATGCTATTGGAACGATTCCAAATGTTGAAATTGCTCGCGAAAATGGCATTGTTTGTGGACGAGGTGTTAAGGTGAATCAGCATTTACAATCGTCGCATCCAGATATTTTTGCTATTGGGGAAATTGCAGAATATAACAATCAGTTATTCGGAATTACATCGGCGGCAGAAGAACAAGCCAATATTCTTTCAAACTACATAGCAGGAGATATTAGTTGTGCCTACAATGGTTCGGTTTTAATGAATATTTTAAAATTCAACGATTTGAATTTATGTAGTATTGGTGAGATTAAAGTTCCTGAGAATGATGATTCTTATGAGGAAGTCATATTTACAGATATTTCGAAGCGGTACTATAAAAAATGCATTGTTAAAGACGATTTATTAATTGGCGCGGTTTTAATGGGCGATAAAAATGAGTTTGCTGAGTTTAAAACCATGATAGAGAGTAAAATTGAAATGGCCGATAAACGGGATACTTTGCTTCGAGGTGCTTCAAACGATGTGCCTGTTCTAGGTAAACTGGTGTGTTCATGCAGTCAGGTAGGCGCCGGAAATATTGAAGAAGCTATTAGTAAAGGGTGTACAGACTTTACCGAACTTTGTAATAAAACGGGAGCTGGTTTAGGTTGCGGAAGTTGTAAAACTGAGGTTAGAGAACTATTAAATGGAACGAAGGTTTTAGCATAAGAACTATGAAAATCAAGACAAAAGAATCATACAGATTAAGAATCAACGGAGGTGTACTTTCTCCGGGCGAGTTAAAATATATTTGTGAAGCCGCAGAAGGTTTGGGTTTAGATGCTATTTCGTTTGGTTCACGTCAGGATATTATTTTTCCGGAGGAAATAGATGAATCTAAGTTTAGTCAGTTTGATAAAATAAAGTTTATTAAACCCAAGCGTGATGGTATGGAAAATATTGTATCGTCATATGTTTCTGCTGATATTTTGCCAAGTACTTCCTGGTTAACAAGTGATAGGTATTTATATGTTTTAGAGCAGTTTAAGCATAAATTAAAACTTCGCGTCAATATTACAGACCCAAAGCAGCGTCTGGTGCCGTTATTCACTGGAAATGTAAACTTTATCGCCTCAGAGCACGAAGATTACTGGTATTTGTATGTAAGACTTCCAGAATGGAAAAAAACAGTGATGTATCCGGCTTTGATTTATAGTTGGGATATGGATAAAATAGAACACGCTATTGAAAAAGTCTTAATTGAAGAACCTGAAAATGTAGAAACCCTTTTTGAGCTGGTTAGTGATGCTGTAGATACCAATAACAGAACAGTAGACAGACCTTTGGAAGTGCCTTTTTATCCGTTTCCATATTATGAAGGGATGAATCGTTTTGGTGATAAATACTGGTTAGGATTGTACTGGAGGAATAACCGCTACGACATCAGGTTTTTAAAGGCGATGTGCGATTTATGTGCCGAAAATAAAATTGGTAAAATTTCAATTACGCCGTGGAAATCCTTTATTGTAAAAGGTATTCCAATGAAATTTAAATTACAATGGGAACGCTTTTTAGGAAGTTATGGTATTAATGTACGTCACTCTATGCTCGAATTAAACTGGCATTTGCCGGTTTTTGATGCAGCTGCTTTAAATCTTAAAAAGTATCTGGTTACCAATTTCGATCAGAATGATATCAGTACCTATGGACTAACTTTTGGCATCTCTAATTACGAGAGTAAAACCTATCATTTTACATCAATTGTTATTGAAAAAAACAAGCAACCAGAGAATTTAGGTGATTTTATAATTAGAGATACCTATAATTTATTGTATGCCAAGAATTTCGATCCGAATACACGAGAATACATCATGCATGTTCAGGATGTCGATAAGGTTGAACTTCCCGGCTTACTTATGGAATTAAGTAAATTATATTTTGAACAACTGGGAATGGAGCGTGAAGAGGAAGTAGAAACTAATGTCATTAAAGACATTAGTGAAGAGGAAGTATATCAGTGTAAAGATTGTTTAACCATATATAATGCAGCTTACGGAGACCTTACACAGGATATTGTTCCTAATACACCTTTTGAAAATTTACCGGAAATGTATGAATGTTCCATTTGCGAAGCACCTAAAAGCAGTTTTGAAAAAAAGGTATTTGTGAAATAATAAAATTTAAAATCCATCCACCGACACTTTTCAGCTATTCGTCTACACTAAAATTGAAATTAACGAAATCAAATGCTATTTGTGCGAATTACTTATACATTTGAGGTTCATTTTGATTGGATTTATTCATGAACAACGTGTTAAACATATTACTTATTGAAGACGATGCCATCGAGGTGATGAAATTGAATAGGGCAATTTCGTCTTTAAATCTAAATCATAATATTATAGAAGCGCATAACGGAGAAGATGCGCTTATTTTTTTAGAACAAAAAAATAATCTTCCAGACATTATTTTGTTAGACTTAAATATGCCGAAAATAAACGGTATTGAGTTTTTAACTATTCTTAAAAATAATGATGTTTTAAGGTATGTTCCTACTATTGTTCTAACCACGTCAAGTAATCAAAAAGATTTGTTAGAATGCTATAAAATTGGCATCGCAGGATATGTTTTAAAGCCGTTAAAGTACGACGAGTATGTTTTAAAAATTGAAAGCTTATTGAAATACTGGAGCATGAATGAGCTTATCAGGGTTTAAGGTAAATTCTTCATTTATAGACCTTATTGTTATTCTGTATAAATTTATAAAGTAAATCTTACGTTTTATCTTTCAATTCTCGTGCAATAATCGTTACTTTACTAATAGAAATAAAACCTCATACCCTAATTTTTAATACCAATATTAATGCGTCAAGATGAGATTGACATATTAAAACAGCAATTAGCTGAAGAAAAGGCTGCGCGTATTTCTGCAGAAACCGAATTGTCTGAAGTTAAAAAACGATTAGATAATACTGAAAATGGCCTGAGGGTTGGGTGTGAAAGTATTATCGATGCTTACCTTATAATGGACTTATCGGGAAACATTCTTAAAATGAATGAAAGCGCCCGAAATATACTAGACTTTAATGGAGACGGAATTGGTTATAACCTGATGTCTATGGTTAATCAGGAAGATCTTGAAAAGGTTAAAACTTCATTTAAACAGCTTTTAAATGAGGGGATAATTACTAATTTCGAATTAAAGATTAAAACCCCGTTACAGCAATATAAAATTGTTCAGATTAATGGCAATATACTTTATGAAAATGGTAGCCCTGTAGCAGCACAAGGTATTATTAGAGAAATTACAAAAAGCAAGGAAGCAGAAGAAAAACTAAGGGAATCTGAAGACCGACTGGCAACGGTAATACTAAATCTTGACAAAGGTATTTTATTAGAAGATGAAAACAGAAGCATTATCGTTACCAATAATAAGTTCTGTGAATTTTTTAAAATTCCATTACAACCAGAAGAACTTGTTGGTGTAGATTGCAGAAACGCTGCCGAAGAGGCAAAGTATTTGTTTAAAGAACCTGAAGCTTTTGTAAATAGAATCAATACTATAATTTATAATAGAGAAGTAGTTACTGGAGAAGAACTTGAGATGGTTGATGGTCGTGTTTTTGAACGCGATTATGTTCCGGTTTTCAGAAATGGTGAGCTGAAGGGGCATTTATGGACGTATAAAGATTTTACGGTAAGGCGTCAGTACAGAGAAACTCTGGATCAGGAACGTTTAAAGTACAGAAACGTCATTACAAAAATGAATCTGGGTTTGGTAGAAGTCGATTTAAAAGATCATATTATTGTTGCCAACGAAAACTTCTTGCGAATGTCAGGGTATTCGGCCGAAGAACTTATAGGTTCAGATGCTAAAAACTTATTTAGATTTGATCAGGAATTCTTTGAAGAAAAACGCGGAAATCGAGATCAGGGTTTAACCGATTCCTATGAAATAAAAATGATTACCAAACGTGGTGAAGAACGCGATTGGTTAGTTAGTGTTGCGCCAAATTTTGATAGTAACGGCAACATGATAGGAACTATCGGTATTCATTTAGATATAACCCATGTAAAAAGTTTAGAGCGCGAAAAGGTAGATCTTCTGGGGGCTTTAGAGCGAAGTAATAACGAATTACAGGAATATGCACATATTGTATCTCACGATTTAAAGTCGCCTTTGCGTAGTATAAATGCTTTGGTGAGTTGGATTAAAGATGATAACAAAGGGAAATTAGATGCGCCCACCGTTCAGAATTTAGGTTTAATAGAAACTACTTTAGAGCGCATGGAGCAATTAATATCCGATGTGCTTGCCTATTCAAGTGTCGGGTTTTATGAAAACGAAAAAGAGCCCGTTAATGTTCAGGAAGTTGTTCAGGATTTAATTGAGATACTATTCATTCCAGAACACATAACAGTTTATATTTTAAAGCCTCTACCTGTAGTTTTCGGACATAAAACTAAAATACAGCAGTTATTTCAGAATTTAATAAGCAACGCTATTAAGTTTATAGATAAAGAAAAAGGGTTTATTTATATTTCTTTTGAAGAGTTAGACGAGGCCTATCAATTTTCAGTTCAGGATAACGGAATGGGTATCGATAAAAAGTTTCATGAGAAAATTTTTAAGGTTTTTCACGCTTTAAAAAAGAGTCATGATTCAACGGGTATTGGATTGTCTATTGTACAAAAAATTGTTGAACTGCACCATGGTAAAATTTGGTTAGAAAGTAAGCCTAATAAAGGCACTACATTTTTCTTTACATTAAAAAAAGGAACTAATGGAACAGCCTAATATGTCATACATTCAAAGTATGTCTGGAGGCGATAAGGCTTTCGAACACAAGATTATAAATATCATTAAACGAGAATTGCCTGAAGAAATAGCAACGTTTCAATATAATTTAAAGTCGGAAGAATACCAGAAAGCAGCAGATAATGTCCATAAACTTAAACATAAAATCCTTATTTTGGGCCTCGAAAAAAATTATCACACAGCGGTTGCATTCGAGGATAATTTGAGAGAAGGTAATGCGAATTTGCATACTGAGTTTGAAGCTATTTTAATGAACCTAACCAATTACCTTAAAACATTATAATCGAGTTTTATGAATTGTATTATTATTGATGATGAAGAAACAGCAAGAGCTATAATTAGCCAATTGTGTTCTAAAACAGAAGATTTAACTGTTCTGGAAGAGTTTCCGAATGCAATTCAGGCTATGAAATATTTAAACCAAAATAAGGTTGATTTGATTTTTCTTGATATCCACATGCCCGATTTTACAGGGTTCGATTTTATTCAAACATTGAAAAATCCACCTAAAATTATTTTAACCACATCGGATTCTAAGTTTGCCATTGATGCCTTTGAATACGATTGTATAGTTGATTATCTTGTAAAACCGGTATTACCTGTACGTTTTGAAAAAGCTGTTTTAAAGGCAAAAAAAACAGAATTAAAACAGGATGCTGCGGTAGAATCAGAATCCAAAGAGCAAACAGCTTCCGATAACGATCTTTATGTGAATATTGACAGACGCTTAATAAAGATTGACATTCCCAGTATTTACCTTATTGAAGCTAAAGGGGATTATATAAATATAAAGACCCAAACCAAAAACTATACGGTACATTCAACCTTAAAAAAGATTGAAGAAAAATTACCGACCGATTTATTTTTAAAAGTGCACCGTTCGTATATTATTAATGTTGATGAAATTGTTGATATTGAGGATAATAGTGTGCTTATAAAGAAAGACGTGGTACCAGTAAGTCGTTCAAACCGTCCTGAGTTGATGAATAGGCTAAATCTGCTATAACTACTTAACATTCGATTACTTCCATTCATCTACACTTTTAATGGCATTCGGCGAAAAAGGTGCAGATATCCTTCTATTCGTATTTATATTTGCTACAGGTAAATAACAATGTTAGGGTTATTTTTAAGTGTTTTAACTTTTCATATTTTTTTAAGTTGTGTTATTTACCGAATAATGTGTTAGCGTATGGTTTGGTAGGCCATACGACAATAAAATAGAGGAACGTTTATGTTTGAATGATTAATAGCAAAACTTCTATTTGAAAAGGCAGAAACTTTCGTTTTTGCCTTTTTTAATTTAGGGGGGTATTTTAAATATATATGTCTATTCTACACTTATAGATTTTTATTCAACTAAACAAAATTACCATTCGTCTATAGTAACAGGAATTCCGGCTAAGATATCCTCGTTTTTAAGTAATAAAAAGACACATTTGTTATATACAAAATCCAGAAGTTTAATGAGAATAGCAATAATAACAAATTACCCGATAGGCAAGGATGCTTTAGGTAATTATGCTTATCATTTAATTAAACGTTTCAGGCAAAACGAATTGATTTCGGAAATTGTATTATTAACCAATAAACGATTTGGAAAGGAAGGGTTGTTTTTTACGGAATCGGGATGTAAAATACAGGTGAAGGAGTGTTGGTTTTTAAATAGTTTGACTAATGTTTTTTCAATAAACAGGGCAATAAAAGAAACTAAACCAGACGCTGTATTGTTCGATTTTAAGAAGTCTATGTTTGGAGACAATAAAATAGCTAATGCTTTAGGAATGTTATTACCCTTTGTATGTAAGCTAAAGAAAATACCAAATGTTGTGGTTTGGCACGAGATTTATAATGAAGATACATTTAAATCTATCACAAAGTTTTTGGTTAGACAATTAAATAGATTCATGCAACTTGCTGATAGGGTGGTGGTCACAAAACAATCTCATGAGAAATTATTAAACGAAAAGTACAGTGTTAAAAATATAATTTTTGTATCTCAAAATATTAATATCCCCGAAGAGCTTAAAGTCTCTCAACTAACTAAACTAAACCAAATTACCAACTTCGGGGATATTATTGAGTACGATGTAACAGAAGAATTGAGTGGGAAAACAGAAGAATCGATTTGGATTAATAAAGTGGTTGATGTTTGTGTAAATATGTTTCATGAATTAGTAGAAAAGAAGGCATATTTATACCAGAAAAAGGTGAAGAAATTCATCATGGAAACAAGTTAGTGTATTGGGGGTTACTCTCTCAACATTTGGTTTAGGTACCAAATTTTAACCCTTTTTCGAGGAAGTCATTTTTGGCTTCCTTGTTTCTTTTTAAAGAAATCTGTACTACCCGCCAATAGTTATCATACTTCGGTTTTTATTGTGGCGTTCTGGTTCCTGGAGTTTTTCTAAAGTATTCATACCGCCACGCACTTTAAATTTTGCTTTTACAGCTTTCTCAATAATTGGCTCTATGGAGTTTCCGGCTCGAAGGTTTCCTAAAATATCAGATTCAGTAGCCGAAAACAAACAATTTTTTAATTGTCCGTTAGCTGTTAAACGCAGTCGGTTGCAAGAATCACAAAACGGATTGGTAACCGAACTAATAATGGCAAAACTACCAGTATATCCTTTTATTCTATAGTTTTTAGAGGTATCGTTAGGAGCGTCCTTTAAACGTTCTACTTGAGTTTCATCAAAAGAATCATAAACAATATTCATAATATCGCTGTAAGATACCATTTTACTCATATCCCATTTATTACCATCAAAAGGCATAAATTCTATAAACCGAACAGTAATAGGTAAGGTCTTCGTGAAATTAATAAAATCGATAACTTCATTGTCGTTAAAGTCTTTCATTAAAACGACATTCAGTTTAACTTTAAAACCTTCTTTAACCAAAAGTAAAATATTATTGTAGACTTTTTCAAAGTTATCTCGACGTGTAATTTCTTTGAATTTATCTCGATTTAAAGAGTCTAAACTAATATTTAAACTTTTTACATTATTAGTCTTTAAAACTTCAATAAACTTATCAATAATAACAGCATTAGATGTTATGGAAAGTTCTACAGGTAACGACGCCAGTTTTTCTAATACTACTGGGAAATCTTTTCTAACCAAAGGTTCTCCACCTGTCAGTCTGATTTTAGAGACTCCATGCTTTACAAAGGTTTTAGCAATCTCGTAGATTTCCTCGTAAGTCATTAAATGGCTTTTAGGAGACAGAGGCACACCTTCTTCCGGCATACAATACGAACAACGTAAATTACAGCGCTCTATTAGTGAAATACGTAAATAGGCGTGGTCTCTACCAAAATTGTCCTGTAATATGTTTTTAGGTGTTGAACTCATTTTAAATCTCCTGCAAATTGGCTTTTAATAAAGTTACGAATAAGCCTTTCAATAGTCAATGCATATCAAATATATAATAGAATTTATAAAGGATGCAGTAATTAAAAGGAAATATTTGATTTAAGCTGAATTTATTGTTTTACACTTAAAAACAACAAAAGCCACAATAAAAATTGTGGCTTTTTAACAAAATGAAAATGACTAACTCAAATTGCTTTCGGTTGCGGAGATTCAATCTTTTCAAATCCCGATTCAACCTATAGTTAGTTTTATTCTAAGAACTTATTTCTCAATTTAGAAATGGCGGTAGAATCCAGTCCTATTTCGGTTTCAAGATAGTTTTGTACAGAGCCATATTCGGCTTTTAAGATATCCATACCTGTTTGTAAATATGAACGTCTAACGCTCATCATTGGTCTTAAAATTCTCTGGTCGATACCGTAGAATTTTGCAGCCTTTTTAATGGTTTCTTCGTTGTTATCATATCTAAAGTAGTTTGATAACGTGTACTCATTATAAATGGTTTCTTCATCAACACCTAAAGCCGTTAAAATTAAAGCTGAGGCATGTCCTGTTCGGTCTTTACCTGCGGTACAGTGGAATAATAACGGTGTTCTGTCGTTATTTAGTAAATCACTGAAAAGGGTTTTAAAGGCGTCTTTACTTTTTAATAAATCTTCTGAAATGTCTTCCATAAGTTTACCGCCGTCAAACGTTTCAGGATTGGCCTCTCTCAGTTTTCCAAACATTTCTTTCATATTGCCATTTCCCATATTTCCAACAGGCACATGAAACCATTGCACACCATTAGGATACATGTCTGGTTTTTCTTCGATTTCTTCGTTGGTTCTAAAATCCAAAATGGATTTAATATCGATAGTGCTCATGTAGGCTAAATCTTCGTTTGTAAGATCTGATAATTCGCCAGAACGATAAATTAAGCCCCATTTTGTGTGTTTGCCATCTTGGGTTGGAATACCTCCTAAATCTCTAAAGTTTACACTGTTTTCTAAATCGATTTCACGTTCGGTTAAGTGTAAAGTATCTTTGCCGTTAACTGCAGCAAAAGCTAAACGTTGGTTAGGAGTGCTGTTTTTAATAGTTATGATTTTGTTTTCGTTAGAAAGTGTTACAGGAGCTTTCCAGTTTATAGTTTCAAAACTGTTACCCGAATATACATTCCAGTTACCTTTGCTTCTTAGAGTTAATTGGTAATCTTTTTCAGGTAATTTATCGACATAAATAACTTCGTTTAAAGTGTATTCTGGTCGTTCTGGTTTTGTATACTCTGCACAAGCCGCAAATACGGCTATACTGGCAACACTAAGCAGGCCTTTTATATGTTTTTTATTTATCATTTGATTTGATACTTATTTTTTGAAAATAGAGTTTTATGACTCTAAATAATTAGTTCTCATTTTATTGACGTCGACATGAATGGTTTCAAGAAAAGTATCAACATTTCCATATTCCTTTTCTATGTTATCTAAAAAGGCATTTATGAAAGCTTCACTTGGACCAAAGTTTTTCTTTAGTTTTTCTAAAGCTTCTTTACCATATTTGGTTGAAATATAATTGTGATATTGTTCGTAAGATTTTGCAAGATAGGTTTTAGTTGCTAAATAATCTTTAACGATGTCGGCTCTATTTACTCCTAACGACCATAAAACTAAAGCGGCTGTCATGCCAGCTCTGTCTTGACCTGCCTGGCAATGCCATAGTGTAGTTTTGCCTGTCTCTAATAAGTTAAATACAGTTTCAAAACCTTTTTTCTTTTGGGTGTCTATTGTACCATAAAATTCAAGCATTTTTTCTTTTGCACTGTATTTTCCGGAAAGCACATCGGCGATAAAAGATTCTGCATTAACTGTTTTTCCAGATGGGTCATTTGCCATTAGAGGATAGAAGTACATTTTAATGTCGGAAGAAATGCGATCTGGTTTTTCTTCAACTTCATGGGCTGTTCTCAAGTCAATGACTTGCTCTAAACCTAATTGTTTAATGGTTTCCTGATCGGCATCGGTTAAAGCTGAAAGTTCTCCTGAACGAAATAGTTTTCGGTATAATACCCGTTTTCCGTCGGCTCCAATAAAACCTCCCATATCTCTAAAGTTGTCTTCACCTTCTAAATTTACGTGAGTTTCGTAGGATTTATTGTTTTCTGAAGTTTGTGCGGTTAAACTAACCGCACAACTTGCTGAAATTAATAGATTGAATATTGTTTGTCTTAACATAAGTACTAAAATATTTGATAGTTGATTCCGAATAAACCTCTTATAGAGTAGTACTCAGTTTGCTCTGGTCTTTCTGAAACGCCTTGGTAGTATCTTAATGGTTCGTTTGTTAAGTTGTTAAGCTCTACGTAAACTTTCATGTTTTTAGTCAGGTTTGCCGATGCTGTAAAATCAACAGTTAGGTTTTTACCGTACCAGCGGTAGTTTTCTGGGTTTCCTTGAACCATAGCTAAAGATGCATCTTTATAGTTTCCAGCTAAACGGAACGATAAAGGTCCTTTTTCGTAAAATAACGAGGCATTAAAGATATGTTTCGACTGAGATGGAATTTTCTCTGTCGTTGTTGAAACTTCAACTTCTCCTGTAGACGCATTGGTTGTATACATTGGTACTTCCATTTCAGAATCAGCAAACGTATAATTCGCTTCAACACCTAATCCTCCTAAGACACCTGGTAAGAAGGTTAATCGTTTAGACAATCCTAATTCGAAACCTGCTAACCATCCTGTTTCAGAGTTTTGTGGTTGTGTAACCTGAAATAAATTGCCATCGATAGTCTGGAAACTTCTTCCTGTATAGATTACATTTTCTAAGGCTTTATAGAAAGCACCTCCACTTAAAATCCCTACATTTTCAAAGAAGTATTCTCCAATTAAATCGAAGTTATTCGAGTAAGTAGGTTCTAATTTAATGTTACCACGACTAATAGTGTTTGGAGTTGTTAGTAAACTAATGGTTTCTGTAGGGTTAAGTTCAGAGAAGTTAGCACGCGCCATCGTTCTGGTATAGGCAAACTTCACGTTTAAATTGTCCTGAGCCTGATATTTTAAGTGAACCATTGGTAAAAGAGAGCCAAAATCGTTGTTGTTCTTTACTTTTTCAATAGTTGTATTGTCATCAGCATCGGTTACAACAGAGTGACCTTTGTACTCTAAGTTTGTGTGTTCGTAACGAACTCCTCCAATAACTTTTAACTTACTTGTTAAATCGTAATCAGCCATAGTATAACCAGCCATGACCTGCTCGTAACCTGAGTAGAATGAACCTGCTGAAGATGGGTTGTTTTCGTCAAATTTGATGTTGTAGAATAACGGGTTCGCATCATATTCATCGGTAAATAAATTATCGATTTGATCTAAGCGAATCGTGTTTTCAACTAATACGTTGTTGTACGGACTTCCAATTTCCGATAAATAACCACCTTTTAAAGGGAATGTTCTGGTTTCAAAATCACTCATCGCAATTGGAGCACCGTAGTAATTTCCTAAATATAAGCTGTAAGTGTAAGGAGTACCACGTTCTAAGTCCATTCTTTTAAACTTACCACCAACTTTAATTCTTAATTTGTCGTTAGCGTTGTATGTTAAATCTAATTTAGCGGTGTAATCGTCTTCTAAACTGAAGGCAGGATAAGCCATTTTGTTGTTTAGTAGTAGTTGATCTGCTGTAACAGGAGCGTCTAAATACGGTTGAATATTATCGTAGTGATCGCCGTTGTATCCAGCCGGTGAATCTATATCTAAGAATTTGTATCCGTCGCTTGTTAAGTTGTTATAAGTAACAGGAGTAGAGAATGTCGCCATTAAATAAGCATCGGTATTGGCATCAGAACCTTTTACTTTTTTGTTACCCATTTCGGCTGAGTAGGTCGATAATTTCCAGTCTAAATCGAACTTTCCGTTATTGAATTTATGGTCACCCCCAAACTCGATACCGTGCATGTTAATATCTACAATACCGTGTCTTACACGAACATCCATATCGCTATCATCAAAGTTAAAGATATGCTCTACTGCAGACTCTTCATCTTTGAAGTTGGTGTAAAGACTTCTTAAGTATAAGGTGTTGTTATCGTTTGGTTTAAACTCTAACCCTGTGTTTAAACCTGTTGTGGTTCTTGCGCCCAAATAATCGCGTAACTGTAGGTTGTTAATCGCCTGGTTATCCTGGTCGTAAACTAACTCGTAGTTATCTGTACCCCAGTTCCTGTTCCAGTAGGTTCCAGATACTAAGAATCCTATTTTTCCGTTTGCTACGCGGTCACCATAAACTAAAGATCCACTCTGGATTGGTTTTTGAGCCTGATTGTTGTAACCGTAACCTAAGTTAACGTTTAAGGTTTTCTTAGAAGGTGCTGTTTTGGTAATGAAGTTAACCGAACCTCCAATCGCATCACCTTCCATATCAGGGGTAATCGCTTTAGAAAGTTGTACATATTTAATCATTTCTGAAGGGAAAATATCTAAAGGCGCCGAGCGTGTTCCTCCGGTATTATCTGATGTTCCTTCGGTTGAAGGCATACGGTCACCATTCATTAACGTCGAGTTCCAAGCGATTGGTGTACCACGCACAATAACGTAACGGCCTTCACCGTGGTCACGTTCAATAGAAACTCCAGAAACACGTTGTACGGCTTCAGCGGCATTTCTGTCTGGTAATTTACCAATAGCATCAGAAGCTAAAACCTCCATAATAGCAATAGAGTTTTTCTTGATGTTTAAGGCTTTTTGTTGATTTGGTAAGTTGTTACCCTGAATAACAATCTGGTCTAATTCATTTCCACTGCTTAATGCAATGTCTCCAATATTTACAGGTTCGTTTTTTCTGGCAACGACTTCAACTTCCTGAGTTTTGTATCCAATATATGACACAACAAGTGTTAATTCTCCTGGGTTTACATTGGTAATGTTAAAATGCCCGTCGAAATCTGTGTTGGTACCATTAGTAGTTCCTTTAACAATAATGTTTGCACCAGGAAGTGCTCCCAGTTCATCTTTTACAGAACCTATAATTTCTGCATTTTGTGCCATAGCACGTCCACTTAAACAAAAGACTAATAGTAGTCCGAAATAGTTTAAAAGTGTTTGTTTTGTTTTCATTTAAAAATTGGTTTTGATTAATTTTTGATGCAAATATTATATCGATACCAATGAAAAAGGTTTGTTGTACTTGAGAAGGACGTTTTAAACGTACGTCTTAAATAATTCGAACTTATTTTTACTATAACTAATTGATTTATAGGTATTTGTGTTTTGTTAAGAAATTTAATGTTCTTCATTAACAAAAAGTTAACTCGCTAAAAAAAGGGTTTGTTTGAACGATTTTGGTGTTTGTCCGGTTACTTTTTTGAAGTAGGTATTGAAGGTAGATTTTGAATTAAACCCACAACTAAAAGCAATATCTATAATATTTTCGTTTTGTTTAGAATTTGACAGTTTTTGAACCACCGCATTCACACGATATTCATTAATAAACTGGTAGAAATTCTTATTGAAGCCTGTATTTAATACCTGAGTAACGTGATGTTTTGGAATGTCTAATCGTTTTGATAATTGCAGAAGTGTAAGTTCAGGATCTAAATAAGGCTTGTTAGATTTGAAATAAGATTCAATTTTGGTTTTATAGTTATTTAAATCAGAATCGCTTAAATTGGAAGTCGAGTATTTCTGTTCTTCTGCTTCATTTGTTATCGCTGTAGCAGAAACGTAATCCGGGTTTTGATAGGTTTTAATTTTAAAAAGAACAACAGTTATAGAGGTTGCTAGGAAAAATACATAGGTTAATCTGGCGTTGATGTATAATCCGAATTGCGATAAAATTATAATGATGAAAAATAAGGAAACCAGTGCTACAAAAATGTAAGATAGTATCTTTAAGAACTTAACACGTTCCTTTTTGATAGCTTCATTATAGCTATTTAGTTTTTTTAGACTTAAAATTGGATAAATCCCTAAAGAGGCAATTTCAGAAAGTATAAAGACTTCGTATATGTCTAAAAATCCGTGGTTATCATAGAAGCTGATTTGAAATAAAATAACAATGAAACTGATTGTTGAAACAACAAACGGACTAAAATGTAATAAAATAGATTTTAGAGTTATTTTTTCTTTTAAAGATGTTGTCGCCAGATAGAGTATAGGGCCGTAGGCAAAACTAAAACTTGTAGGGACATTATAATATACCGGGTTGTTTTTAAGAAATACTAAAAAAGTAAGTTTTGTTGATAAATGCAACGAAATAAAAAACATGAAAAGAGAGATGAGTTTCTCGAAAGTGTCTTTGTTTCTTTGTGATGCTAAAAGGATAAATGAAAATATAGCCTGAAAAACTATAATGCTAATTAGGTAATTCATTAGGAAAAATTTAATCCGTAAAACTACCTTTAAAGAAACCAAAGGCATTTAACCTGAAGTTAATTTTAGTTTACCTTCAGGTTAAATGTAATTGTGTTTAATCGTGCCTGGCACCTCTTAATACCCCGAAGATGTGTAAAACCGAAGGGAAGACAGCGTCCATCGATTCTTTGGCACCGTTGGTTGATCCAGGTAAAGCTAGAACTAAGGTGTTTTTTATTGTTCCGGCAATGCTTCTGGAAAGCATAGAATAGGGCGTTCTTTCCTGACCATAATTGCGTATAGCTTCTTCAATGCCAGGAATCCGTCGGTCTAAAATTGGGATTAAGGCTTCAGGAGTTACATCGCGATTTGAAAGTCCTGTACCACCTGTGTAAATCACTAAATCAATTCCGGCTTCCTGATAAGTTTTTGCTTTATTTTGAATGATGTCCAGTTCATCGGGAATCACGATATAATCTTCAATTTTTACATTACTCGCTTCCAGTTTTTCAATAATAGCTTTTCCTGCTCTGTCTTCTTTTTCTCCGGCCGAAATGGTGTCGGAACACACAATAACAGCGGCTTTAATATCTGTTCTGAAACGGTTTTTAAAATCCGATTTGCCACCTTTTTTGTTTAGTAATTTAATCGCGTGAATTTCGATGCCTTTATCAATTGGCTTCAGCATATCGTACATATTTAAAGCGACCACGCTGGCGCCATGCATGGCTTCAACTTCAACGCCGGTTTTGTAAATGGTTTTTACAGTGAATAACACGGTAATTTCTAATCCGTTTATCTCGTATTCCACGCCTGTGTATTCAATAGGTAATGGGTGGCAATCTGGTAATATGTCTGGTGTACGCTTTACGCCAAGTAATCCGGCGGCTTTGCTCATCGCTAAAACGTTTCCTTTTGGAACCGTATCATTTTTTATAGCTTCAATGGTTTCAGGTTTACTTACTTTTACAATAGCTTGAGCTGAAGCAATACGTAGTGTGGTGTTTTTATGTGTGATGTCGACCATGGTATGTTGAATCGTTATGGGTTTAATTGTTTTTCTTCCACTGATGCGTGTTGTCTTCAAAAATTTCCTTTCCAAAAACAGGAACCTGGGCTTTTATTTTTTCAACAATATATTCTAGAGCTTCAAAAACAACTTTTCGTCTTGGTGAAGAGACAAAAACGAATAAACATATTTCGCCTGCTTTCACTGTGCCTAAACTATGATAAATGTGCATGCAGGTTAAATCGAATTTATCAAAAGCCGATTCGCGAATCTCGTGAAATTTTTCGTTAGCCATATCTTCGTAAGCTGTGTATTCAATGGCAGAAACCGTTTTACCATCGATAACATCGGCACGTACCTGCCCTAAAAATATGTTGTGAGCACCGATGCTGGTTTTGGTTTGATGTTTAGCAATAGAATTTCCTATAAATTCTGATGAAATGGCACCTTGCTGAAATACGTTTTTTATTTTTTTGTCGGTCATTATTTTTGATTTTGTTGTGTTAGGTATTCAATGATGTCTGGAGCACCTTCTTTTAGGCTGAAACAGTTTTTAATATTTAAATCCTGGAGTATGGAAACAGCCTTTTTGCTTCGGATACCAGACTGACAAAAAATATATTTGTCTTTATCTGGTTGAATTTGGTTTAGATGTTGGTTTAATTCACTTAAAGGGATTAACGTAACAGCTAAACCTTCAACTTTTGGTGTTTCGTGGACTTCCCTAATATCGATAAGCTGAATGTTGTTTTGATCTAAAATATCTTCAATAGAAACTGTTTTTGGTTCTATTTCGCAAAAAACTTCGGTCGTTTTTGATGTAAAACTGTCTTTGTTTTTTAGAGTTTTTTCAATCTCATAACTGTTCTTTGAAATGTTTAAAACAATTGTTTGGCTATTAAGTGCATTGTAGCAAAGCAGTTTTCCAGAAAGTGTATTGCCTATTTCTAAAATGATTTTTAACACTTCGTTTGCTTGCATCGTGCCAATAATTCCTGGTAAAACCCCTAAAACACCAATTTCAGAACAATTGGGAACGGTATTTTTTTCGGGAGCTTCAGGGAACAGACATCGGTAAGTTGGTCCGTTTTGGTAATTAAATACCGAAACCTGTCCTTCGAACTTATAAATCGCTCCAAAAACCAGTGGTTTGTTGCTGATAACACAAGCGTCATTTATTAAATAACGAGTTTCAAAGTTGTCGGTACCATCAACAATAATGTCGTATTGTTTGAAAAGTTTTAAGGCATTTTTATGATTTAATCTTTCCTGATAAGCGATAATGGAAATGCTATCGTTTAAATCTTCCAGACGTTGTTTAGCTGCTAATGCTTTGTTTGTTCCAACTGTTGCTGTGCCAAATAATATTTGACGTTGCAGGTTGGTAATATCAACCACATCGAAATCTACAATACCAAGTGTGCCAATACCTGCAGCTGCAAGATATTGCAGGATTGGACAACCTAAACCGCCGGCACCAATAACTAAAACTTTGGCGTTTAGTAGTTTGTTTTGACCGCTTTCACCAATTTCGGAAAGTATGATATGTCTACTATATCTATTCATAATATCTATCCTCCGGCAAACGGAGGTAATATGGCGATGTCTTCGCCGGTTAATAGGGTTTCGTTGGAAACCAATTCTTTATTTTGAGCGACTTTAAAGTCTTTTAATTTTAATTTAGGATATTTTAAAGTGAGTGATTCTATTAATTCGGTAACCGTTGTTTTGGTATGCTCAATCGTTTCTTCATCGATTTGAGTTACTTCAGCGATTTGTCCGAAATACTTGATGTTAATAGTCATTTTTAATTGTTTTAATTCCTCAGGTGTGTTTACGTTCATGACGCTATCGGCTAGTTCAGAAGGTAATGTTATTGTTTTTACTTTACACTGATTTACGGCATGTCGCAATCGACGTTCATCATTGTTTAAAAGATTAATAAACGTTTCAGCACAGGTTGATTTGTAAATGGCAACTAAAGGCATCGTTTTTCCGTGGCTTTCTACTTGAATAATGTCGACGTCATCAGAAATATGATTAATAAGTACTTGCAGGACTTCGGGCTTTATTAAAGGAATATCGCAACTTAAAACCACATTGTAGGGTGTTTTCGATGCTTTTAATCCAGAAGCAATGCCTGCAACGGGACCGGAATCTGTGATAATATCTTCAATTCTACGTTTATTAAAAATATCATAATCTGAATGGTTAGACACTATAATAATTTCAGAAACCAAGGGTTCTAGAGCATCGATAACATGTTTGGTAAATGGTTTTCCGTTAAGCGTAAGTAAGCCTTTGTCTGTTCCCATGCGACTACTTTTTCCGCCGGAAAGAATAATGCCTGTTATGTTGTTTTTTGTTATCATGTTAAGTAAAGAATAATTTAATACAAGCAATAACTAAAACAAAAGCTAAAATATAACGAAGTGCTGTATTGTTGATTTTTTTACTTCCTAAGTAGCCTCCAAGAACCCCTCCAATTAGCGCGATAGCTACTAAAATAAACGATTCCTTTTCTAAGGTAATACCGCTACTTAGTTGTCCGATAAGCCCAGATGCAGAATTAACCCAAATAAACAGGGCTGAAACCGCAGCGGCTTCTTTCATTTTGCCCCAATGCAGTAGCAAAATAATTGGTGTTAATATGATACCGCCACCAATACCAATGAGTCCGGAAAAAAATCCAATTATACCGCCAACAACTAATCCTTGCCAAAGTTTAACGTCTTTTATAGTGTCATTTTCTTTTCCAAAGAAATTCAGCATTTTTAAAATGGCAAATACTAACAAAACAGCTAATATTTTTTTGTAAATAGAGGCATCAATTTCAATGGTACCTCCCAGAAAGGCCAGAGGGATTGAGGTAATGGCAAAGGAAATGAATAGTTTTTTATTGAAAAATCCACCGCGATAGTAATAGTAAAACGATATGCCGGCAACAAACAAATTTAACAATAAGGCAGTGGGTTTCATTGTTTCTGGAGCAAACGAAAACAAAGCCATTAAGGCCAGATAGCCGCTGGCTCCTCCGTGTCCGACACTGGCATATAGGAAGGATATAACGGGTAATAGAAATAGAAAAACATATATATTTTGGTTGTCCAATAGCATATGGTAGAGGTAATGGTTAAAGAGATTTGATTTTTTCTAGCTGCAGATCTAAAAACTCCCAGCAGTTTTTATTAATATCATCAAAAACTTGAATTAATGATTTGCCATATTCGGTTAATTCAGCACCGCCACCACCTTTGCCACCAATACTGTTTATGGTAACGGGTTGCTTTGCTGATTTGTTTACAGAATCGACTAAATCCCAGGCTTTTTTATAAGATATGTTTAATGATTTTGCTGCTTTAGAAAGCGAACCGGTGTCATTAATAGCTTTAAGTAGTTGTACGCGACCTTCACCCAACAATACATTATCTTCATGCTCAATCCAGATGCGACTTTTTATCTTGTAACTCATGATAAATTAGATTTTAGACGGGAAGCAGAATGACTTCAACTAAATCATCTACTTTTATTTTAGATTGTTCACCTGGCATAAAAACCAAAGCGTTACAAATGGCATAGGTTTGCAGCATGGACGAGCTTTGTCCTTCTAATATGGTAACGGCATTACCATTGTAAATAGCTTTTAAAAATTGCGGGCGATCGCCGTGTTTTTTGAATAACGATTCTGACTTTACCTGAATTCGTGGTAATTTATAGAATTCATTATTCATAAGTCGTTGTAAGGCCGTGAAAACATACATGTAAAAACAGGTTAACGATGCGGCGGGGTTGCCAGGCAAAGCAAATATGTAAGTGTCTTCTTTGGTGCCAAAAAACAAAGGTTTTCCTGGTTTTTGGTTTACTTTATAAAAATGTTCTTCCACATGTAAAGCTTTTAATGCTTCTTCAACAAAATCATAATCACCAACCGATATTCCTCCGGAAATAATAACCAAATCATGTCCTTTAATAACCTTGTCAAGTGTGTTCAGAGTTTCGTTATAATCGTCCTTTACTTTGTGAAGTGTTACATCATAGAATTTTAAGCTGTACAATGTACTTAGAAGCATTTTTGAATTGCTTTCGTAAATCTGGCCGTATTCCAAATGTAAACCTGGTTCTATTAATTCATTTCCTGTTGCGATAATAGCAATGGTAGGTTTTTGGTATACATTAACTTCTTTAATACCCAAAGAACTTAAGTATCCTATGGCGGCAGGTGTTAGTTTGGTGTCTTTAGCTAGCGCTAACTGGCTTTTTTTAACTTGTTCGCCAACGGTTCTTATGTTTAGGTTTATGGTAATGGGATCGTCGAGTTTAATTGTGTTTTCGTTTCTGGATACTTTTTCTTGCATAATAACGGTATTTGCAGAATCCGGAACCGGTGCGCCTGTAAAAATTCTAACGGCTTCTCCTTTTTTTAAGATAGGTTGATGATTGTCTCCTGCCTTTATTTCTCCAATAACGGTATAGGTTAATTTATCATGCCAGTTTAAAGCATAGCCGTCCATTGCCGATTGCCTGAAAGGCGGCATGTTAATAGGAGCGTAAATGTTGCTGCTTAATTTGTATCCTCCTGCTTTCTCCAGAGGCTTAGTCGTCTCTTTTAGTAATGGTAAGCACTTGTTTTTTACTATGTCTATGGCTTCGGAAATTGATATCATAATAAGTCGTTATATACTAGCAAATATAACGATAATTTTATAATGATTATAAAAAATACGTAATTTCAATAGTTTATTAAGTATTAATACTTATATTTGTTTCAGGTAGAAATTATTATTTAAGTTTAATTATTAGTTTTTTTGTTGGAAACCACTATTCTGAGACATAAAGTTTCAACCACAACCCGTAAAAATATGCCGTATAATACATCGTGTCATACCTGTGAAAATGTTAATTGCTTAATAAAAAGTAATATGGTGGCTTTGGATGGTGTTGAATTGACAGTTAAAAAGAATAATTTACGATGTAAAAAAGGTCAGCAGTTTATTATAGAGGGTGCGCCTGTTAATGGCTTGTTTTTTGTATTAAAAGGAAAGGTTAAAGTTTTTAGGACAGGTATAAATGGAAGAGAGCAAATTGTTCGTTTTGCTCGTGAAGGTGAAATTATTGGACATCGTGGGTTTGGGACTGAAGAGTATTATTCTATTGGAGCTATTGCATTGGAAGATACCGTACTGTGTTATTTTTCTAAATATATGTTGCAAGAGGCTTTATTGAATAGTCCTAAGTTTGCTTACGATTTTATGCTGTTTTACGCTAACGAGCTAAATAAAAGTGAATCTAAAGTGAAATCTATTTCGCAAATGACGGTTCGTGAACGTGTTATAGATACCTTATTATATATAAATAGAAAATTTGGAGTTAATAAAGGATTTCTTGATGTTACTTTGAGTAGAAAGGAATACGCCGATTACGCCGGAACGACAGAAGAACAGGTAATCAGAGTGTTTTCTGCTTTAAAAAAGGAAAAATTGATTACCGCCAAAGGAAAAAAAATAGGAATTAATGATATAGATATATTGAAAAAGGAGATTAGTGAACATAATTTCTTTTTAGATAGTTAGAAGAGTTTGTTTTAAGTACTTTGCCAGCTTTATTAGTTATTGCCATACGTATTACGTGTGGCTTTTTTTTGTTCTTTACTTAAGCTTAATGGGGGATTTGAAGTAATTATGATTTTTTGCAGGTTTTATTCTGACTAAAAACTGTTGTTGTTGTGTGATATGTCATTGAATAGTAAAGGCACTACGTATATATTTGAAATATGTTTACGTATTAGTACGTATCTATTTTTAAGTAAATTATACTAACCAAATAATAATGAAAATTATGGAGCAGAAAACAATCACTTTAGTTCAGGAGTCTTTTGAAAAGGTAAAGCCTATAGCTGCGACAGCGGCTGAAATATTTTATTCTAAGTTGTTCGAGTTAGATCCGGCTTTAAAACCTTTGTTTCCAAGCGGTGAAGAAGCGATGAAAGTTCAAGGCAATAAATTAATGACTATGCTGGCAGCGGCAGTTGTTGGGTTAAGTAATCTGGAGGCTTTAATTCCCGTTTTGCAGGATTTAGGTAAGCGTCATGTAGGTTATAATGTAACGCCTGAGCACTACAGTACCGTTGGGGCAGCTTTATTAGACACGCTTGCAACTGGTTTGGGTGATGATTTTACACCTGAAGTAAAAGAGGCTTGGGCTTCGGTATATGGAACCATGTCTACGGTCATGATTGAGGCTTCTTATTAATTTAATTAAAAGGGAATTATGAAAACAAAATTATTATATAGTGTTTTAAAAGTATTAACAATTCAGTTAGTAGTATTGAATTTAGTGTCTTGTGGTGGTGTGGCTGAAGAATCAACTGTCGATGCTGGAGAAGAAAACGTGTTTTCTGTAGATGAGGTATTGGAAATGGTTGCGAAAGAAAATGACGTAACCAGAACTTTATATACAAAAGCAATTGTAGGTAAAGGAAAGTTGCAGGGTATGAAGTTCGATGAAGACTGGAGGAAGGATGATGTGGAAGCAGGGCCATTACCAGCTTTGTTTTTGAGAGGTGTAGCAACGAGTATTAGAAAAAGTCCTGTGCCACTAGGGCTTTACTTAGGGTCGGATCACCCGGTTAACAAGGCTAACAAATTTGAAGGTAAGCAAGCTGCATTATTTGAAGAAATTAAGAAAGATCAAAAGCCTCAATATTTTTTTGATGAAGAGCAAAAGCTGCATACCGCAATGTTTGCTGATTTAGCCAGTGCGGGTGCCTGTGTAAGTTGTCATAACGCTCATCCTCAAACCACAAAAAGTGATTGGAAGTTAGGCGATGTTATGGGGGCTACCACCTGGCAGTATCCAAAAGATTCATTGTCATATAAAGAAACAGTGGCTGTGTTAAATTCTTATTCAAAAGGTACGATTGATATTTATATGGAGTATCTCGATGAAATTGCAGCATTTAAGGATAGTGAAAAACCGGTAATTGGAGATAAGTGGCCGGCAGATGGTAATTATTTACCAACGGCTGAAGTCTTTCTTGACAGTGTGAGAAAGTTGGCTTCATATGAAACCATGAATAAGCTGTTAGCAATGAAATAAAAAGCTGGCTTATTTGTAAATTAATAAATACTTCTTGTTGATAATCTGTTTGTAATGAATCTGAAACAAAAACCTACCCTTCTCGGGCTTGTACTTCTCATACTTTTCTTTATTCAGTTTGTTTTTAAACTGGAATGGAAATGGTTACTGGAGCTGCAGACGGGAGAAATGTATAAACGCTGGACAGGTTTGGTTTTGGCGCTGTTTATCACTTTTCAGTGGGTGTTAACTTTAACCAGAGTTATTAAAAGGTTTAGGAAATATTCAGTTAAAATGGCACTAATCCATAAATGGATTGGCGCCTTAAGTCCGCTGTTTTTCTACATCCATAGTATTGCTTCGGGGTATGGGTATTTGGCTTTGCTAACCTATTTGTTTTTTGTAAATGCGTTGTTGGGGTATTTGAATTTAGATGTTATTAAAAACAATAGTGATTGGCTGTTTAAAGGCTGGATGATTTTCCATGTGTTGTTTTCAGTAATTATTACTGTACTTATGGTATTTCATATAGGAGTTGTTTTTTACTATAAATAATAAAACATGAAATTATTAGTAACGGATATCATAAAAGAAACAGATGATGCATTAAGTGTCTGTTTTAAAAATGGTAACATATTTAATAAGTTAAAATATAAACCCGGACAATTTTTAACAATACACGTACCTATAAACGGTCAAATATATAAACGTGCTTATTCTTTTAGTAGTAGTCCATATATAGATAGAGACCTAAAAATAACCATTAAAAGGGTTGATAAAGGTATTGTGTCTAATTTTGTTCATGATAATTTAAAGGTAGGAGACAAGCTGGAGGTTGATAAACCTATGGGGTCCTTTTTTGTTGAGCCTAAAAAGGGGGAGGCAAAAACCTATGTGTTTTTTGCCGGAGGAAGCGGGATAACTCCTATATACTCTATAATTCAGTCGATTCTTGTTAAAGAGGTAGATTCAAAAGTGTTGCTTTTTTATGCGAATCAAACGCAATCGTCTATAATTTTTGCGGAAGAGATAAAGCAATTGTCTAATATATATCCAGATCAATTTAAGGTAGAACATATTGTTTCTAATTTAAATTTAAAGGCGGAAAATTATCACCAGGGTTTTCTTTCTAATACTATTTTAACCAGTGTTTTTTCAAAGCACAAACTTGAGTTTGATGATTATGTTTATATGGTGTGTGGTCCGTTTGGTTATATGGAGAAGGTAAAAGAGCTTCTGAATTTGAATGGAATTACCAGAGAAAAAATTAAGGTGGAGGTGTTTAAGTTGCCAAAGGTGAAAGTTACGGGTAAAGATTTGCTAAGTAATGTTACTATTAAAATAAAAGATCAATCATATGGTATAAAGGTAAGGGGAGATAAGTCTATACTTCAACAAGCGATGTCCGAGAATATTGCTATACCATATTCATGCAGGTCTGGTATGTGTTCTACCTGTAAAGCGACTTGTGTATCCGGTGATATTAAAATGGTTGAAGGGCATATTCTAGAGCAAAGTGAAGTTGATCAAGGGAAAATATTAACCTGTGTGAGTTATCCGGAAAGTGAGTCGGTTGTTATTGAATTTTAATATTTAAAATATGTTTAAAGTAAATCCATTAAGAAAAAGACAAATAATAGGCGGGGTGTTCGGACTTTTGCTGGGTGGATTTATTTTCTTTGTATTAACTCTTGATGCTTCAGAGAAGTATGTATCTATAGGTCCTATGAATACCGGGCATAGCGATATGTCTTGCGTGGTTTGTCACGCAGATGCTAAAGGGAATCTTTGGCAGCAGGTTCAGTCTAATATTTCACATAGTTTTGGTTTTAGAAAAACAGGCGTCGATTTCGGAACAAAAGATGTAACTGTTGATAATTGTTTGCAATGTCATGACCGACCTAATGATAGGCATCCATCATATCGTTTTTCAGAACCTCGATTTAGTGATGCTATAAAGGTTATTGATGCAACAACTTGTATTACGTGTCATTCGGAGCATCACGAAGAAAGGGTTTCAGTTCCAACAGCAGATTATTGTATGAATTGCCATCAGGATCTTGAAGTTGAGAACGATCCTTTAGATATTAGTCATGCCATGCTTATAGCAAAAGAAGAGTGGACAACCTGTATACAATGTCATGATTTTCATGGTAATCATAAATATGAAGTGGCTACCAGATTAAAAGATACTATACCTATGCTAACTATTGAGAAGTATTTTCAAGGAGGGGCAGATCCATATGGTGATGATAAAAAATATATAGGTTTATCGGAGTTGGAATGGTTGGAGCAATTTAAAAATAAAATCAACAAATAAAAGTGATGTTTTAATAAGTGTTTTAGGTCTTAATTTTTCTTTAACCAACACTTTTGTATTAAATCCGCTGATTTTCTAAGTAAAATTAAGCGGATTTTTATTTTTTTACGTATGGTACGTATGTGCATTACGTATTGTTTTTACGTGTTGTATTTAATTTATAATCAGTGTTTTAATTTATTTTTATGGTTTTTAGCAGGTTTGTTTATGTTTAAAAAGATAATATTACATGTGCTATGCCATTGAAGGGTTAAATAACTACGTATATATTTGCTAAGTAAATAAGTACTAATACTTAGTTAAACTAAAAATCCTTCAATATGAAATCAGTATTAAAAAAATCAGCATGGGCATTATCAGTTTCATTACTGCTATTTTCTTGTGGTGGAAAAGATTCTAAAAAGAAAGCGGTTACAGAAGATATCGCAGCGAATGTATCTAAAACAAAAACTTTAGATATAGAGAAACCTCAGTTAACCTTTGGTTTTATAAAATTAACAGATATGGCACCTTTAGCCATTGCTAAAGAAAAAGGCTTCTTTGAAGATGAAGGTTTATTTGTGTCCGTAGAAGCGCAGTCAAACTGGAAAAATGTATTAGATAGAGTAATCGATGGTCAGTTAGACGGATCGCATATGTTGGCTGGGCAGCCAATTGCAGCAGGAGCTGGTTTTGGTAGACAAGCGGAACTGGTAACGGCTTTTTCAATGGACTTAAATGGTAACGGTATTACAGTGTCTAACGATGTGTGGTCTAAAATGAAAGCTAATGTACCAATGGGAGAAGACGGTAAACCAGTTCATCCTATTAAGGCAGATGCCTTAAAACCTGTAATTGCGGACTATAAAAATAGTGGGAAAGCCTTTAAAATGGGAATGGTATTTCCGGTATCTACACACAACTATGAAATTAGATATTGGTTAGCAGCAGCGGGAATTCACCCTGGAATGTATACAGCAGAAAATGTACAAGGACAAATTGATGCAGAAGTATTATTATCTGTAACACCTCCGCCACAAATGCCTGCAACCTTAGAAGCAGGAACAATTTACGGATATTGTGTAGGTGAGCCATGGAATCAACAAGCAGTGTTTAAAGGTATTGGGGTACCGGTAGTTACAAACTATGATATCTGGAAAAACAATCCAGAGAAAGTATTTGTAATGACTAAGAAGTTTGTTGAAGAGAACCCGAATACGGCTATCGCAGTTACTAAAGCATTAATTCGTGCAGGAAAATGGTTAGACGAACCAGGAAACAGAGCGGAAGCAGTAAAAATCTTATCAATGCCTCAATACGTTGGAGCTGACGAAGTGGTATTAGCAAATTCAATGACTGGAACGTTCGAGTTCGAAAAAGGAGATAAACGTGAAATGCCAGACTTTAACGTATTCTACAAGTACAATGCAACCTATCCTTTCTATTCAGATGGTATCTGGTTCTTAACTCAAATGCGTCGTTGGGGACAAATTCCTGAAGCGAAACCAGCTGACTGGTATGCTGAAACGATTAAAGATATATACAGACCTGATATCTGGAAAAAAGCAGCTTCACTTTTAGTTGAAGAAGGATATATTCCAGCTTCAGATATTCCTCAAACCGATGGATATAAACCAGCAACTACAGACTTTATTGACGGAACATCGTACGATGCAAAAGATCCGATTGGGTATATAAACAGTTTCAAAATAGGAAACAAAGACAAATAAGATATTCAATTTAGTAATCATGAGGATGGTCAGAATAGAGAAGTTATTAACCAAAACGATTCTGGCGAATTCCATAAGACCACTTTAATAAGTAAAAATAAACAGATGAAACAGAGCATAACATTAGATAGAGTGACCAAATTTATGGGACTTGGATTTTTAATCACTTTAAAATCCTTGTTTACCGGAGAATTAGATAAAGAAGGGTTTAGAAACTTCTTAAGAAAAGTTGTCGTGCCAATCGCTTCCATATTCTTATTTATTGGCTTATGGCACATGGGGGCTAAATCTTTATACAATATAGAAGCAGATTATAAGATTGAGAAAGCTTTAACTGAACAAGGGCAGGAGGCAGCAGATGCTATGAAAGCATGTATAGCTTCTGGAGATATAAGTTGCCAACCTAACACATTACCGTCTCCTGCGCAAGTTTGGGAATCGTATAAATCGTTATTAAGAGATCATCAAATAATTAGTGCAGATAAAGCAGCTTTTGCAGAGAAAACAGCAGTAATAAATGCAAAACGTATTGCTGAAGGAAAAGATCCAATCGTGTATACGGGGCGTCCGTCGTTTGTAGATCAGATTTTAACCAGCTTAAAAACAGTGTTTGCAGGATTTTTATTAGCCTTGGTTATTGCAGTGCCAATTGGAGTTATCATAGGATTGAGCAAAACACTAAGAAGTTCAGTGAACTGGTTAATCCAGATTTTTAAACCGGTATCTCCTGTAGTGTGGTTGTTATTAGTGTTCATGATTGTGAAAACGATGACTAAAGATTCAAATTCCGATAGTGCATTCATCATCTCATTTATAAGTGTTGGTTTGTGTTCTATGTGGGCGACTTTAGTAAATACTGCTATGGGGGTGGCATCGGTAGATAAAGATTACATCAACGTGGCTAAGGTTTTGAAATTAGGACCGGTACAGAAAGTGTTTAAAGTGATTTTACCTTCTTCATTACCATTAATATTTACAGGTTTGAGAATCACATTATCTGTGGCTTGGATGGTTCTTATTGCCATCGAATTATTAGCGCAGAGTCCAGGTTTAGGGTCGTTTGTATGGGAGGAATTTCAGAATGGAGCTATCGATTCGAATTCGAAAATTATTGTAGCCATGTTTGTAATCGGTGGTATAGGATTCTTATTAGATCGAATCATGTTAACCATTCAGAATACCGTATCATTCAATAAGACCAGCGGAATTTAATAAGTAGCAATTCATATTTAAAAAATTAAGAAAATGGCATACTTAGAACTAAATAACGTATACAAAACCTACGGACAAGGCGATCATGCAACCGAGGTGCTTTCAAATATCAATTTATCGATTGAAGAAGGTGAATTTGTAGCTATCGTTGGGTTTACCGGGAGTGGTAAAACAACTTTAGTAAACTTGATAAATGGCTTATTACAACCAACAAGAGGTGAGGTACTTTTTAAAGGCTTACCGGTTTTAGGAACAAGTCATGAGCGTGGTGTAATTTTTCAAAATTACTCACTGTTGCCATGGTTGACTGTTGGTCAAAATATATACATGGCTGTGAAAGAAGCTTTTCCGAAGAAAAGTAAAAAAGAACTTCATGAGATTGTTGCAGAGTATGTAGCGATGGTGAATTTAACGCCAGCGATAAATAAAAGACCTAAAGAATTGTCTGGGGGGATGCGTCAGCGTGTGGCGGTTGCAAGAGCGTTAGCCATGAAACCCGAAATGATTATTATGGATGAACCAC
This sequence comes from Aestuariibaculum lutulentum, assembly GCF_032926325.1. Classification (NCBI taxonomy): domain Bacteria; kingdom Pseudomonadati; phylum Bacteroidota; class Flavobacteriia; order Flavobacteriales; family Flavobacteriaceae; genus Aestuariibaculum; species Aestuariibaculum lutulentum. The sequence goes on along the minus strand of NZ_CP136709.1, from coordinate 3,598,407 downwards.
TTGGGGCTTTAGATGCCTTAACTCGAGGAAATCTTCAGGATGAAATTTTAAACATCTGGGGTAAAGAAAAGCGAACTGCTTTATTAATCACCAATGATGTGGATGAAGGGATTTATATGGCAGACCGCATTATTCCATTGCGTCCGGGGCCAAAGGCGACTTTAGGACCAGAGTTTAAAATTGATATTGAACGTCCGCGTGATAAAACCGAGCTTAATGATAATGCAAATTTTAAGGAAACAAGAAATGCTATTATCGAATACTTAATGGATATAGGAAATGAGCGTAAATCTGTAGATCAGGAAGTTTACGAATTACCAGATTTAACACCGAAAAGTTTTGTCGGACACTTTTAAAACTTGGAAAATATGACTATAAATACAGCACATACAGATATAGTAACCGAAAACGGTATTGCATTTCACGAAGATGTAATGTTAGATTTAAAACACCTGAAAAAAGTGTATCCAACTCCAAAAGGAGATTATGTGGTTCTTGAAGATTTAAACCTTCAAATTATGAAGGAAGAATTCGTTACCATTATTGGGCATTCAGGCTGTGGTAAAACTACCATGTTATCTATGATTGCAGGCTTAAATGAAATCTCAGGAGGTAATATTTCGGTATTAGGACATCATATAAAAGGGCCGGGACCAGACCGAGGCGTCATTTTTCAGGCGCCTAGTTTAATGCCTTGGATGACCTCATTGCAAAACGTGATGTTGGGTGTGAATCAGGTATTTCCGCATGCTACAAAATCACAACGTACGGATATTGCTAAATATTATCTTCAAAAAGTTGGCCTGGAAGATGCCTTTCATAAAAAAGCATCAGATTTATCTCAGGGTATGCAGCAACGTGTAGGTATTGCTCGAGCTTTTGCTATTAAACCCAAAGTGTTGCTTTTGGATGAGCCTTTCGGAATGTTAGATTCTTTAACACGTGGCGAACTTCAGGATATTCTTATTGAAATCTGGAATAAAGAAAAAATTACAGCGGTTATGATTACGCATGATGTGGATGAAGCGATTTTTTTAGCAGATCGTGTGGTGATGATGACCAGTGGTCCTAAAGCAAAAATCGGGGATATTTTAAATATAGATTTTGAACGTCCAAGAACCCGAAAAGCAGTTTTAGAGCACGACGATTATTATAAATACAGAAAACATCTTATTGATTTCTTAGAGCATTAAAAACATAAAAAAACAAACCAAATAAAAACAAACTAACCAATTTTTAACTTAAAAACGAACACATGAAAAAACAATATGTAATTCTAGGGCTAATATTAGGATGCTTACAATTCGTACATGCGCAATTTACTTTAGATGGCGAATTCCGTCCAAGAACGGAGTACCGTCACGGCTTTGGGAGTTTAATTGCTGATGATGCCGATGCTGGTTTTGGAATTTCTACCAGAGCACGCTTAAATGCAGGATTCTCTTCTGAAGCTTACACATTTTATCTGAGTCTGCAAGATGTTATGGTGTGGGGTGAAAACAGACAAATTTTGCCTTACGATCAAAATAACTCGTTTGCTGTATTTCAGGCTTGGGCAGAACTTAAATTAGGTTCTGGATGGTCAACAAAATTAGGACGTCAGGTATTGTCTTACGACGATCAAAGGATTTTAGGAGGTCTGGATTGGGCACAGCAGGGACGTAATCACGATGCTGCTTTGTTGAAATATAAAAAGGAAAAATTTGCATTGGATGTAGCTTTTGCTTTCAATCAGGATTATTCAAATCCAGCTGGGTTTGTGAATACCAGTACAGCTTATAATACTACAGGTTTCTTCTCGTATAAAACCATGCAGATGGCGCATTTAAGTCAGGCTTGGGAAAAACTATCAGGAAGCTTATTATTTATGAATAATGGTTTTCAGGAATTTGATGATACCGATGCACCAGACGGAACAAGTAATTTACAAACCTTTGGAGCACATTTAAATTATAAAGCCGGAGGTTTTGGAGTGGCTGCGAATGCATTTCTTCAAACTGGACAAAGACAAGGAGAGGTTGATGTAAAAGGAGCTTATTTAGTAGGACTTGATTTAAGTTTTAAAGCTTCTTCTAAGGTTGGTTTAGGTGCGGGTCTTGAAATCATCAGTGGAAATGATGGAGATGCTGGAGAAACCGGAGCGTTCTTCCCGTTATACGGAACCAATCATAAATTTAACGGGTTTATGGATTATTTCTACGTAGGAAATCATGCGAATTCAGTAGGGTTATTCGATGTGCATATTAGTGCGAATTTCACCTTAAGTGAAACTTCAAGTTTATTGGTTAAAGCTTTAAACTTTAGTGGAGAGCAGGATTTACCAAGCGGAGATAAAGCCTTAGGAACAGAAATAGATTTGGTATTTACTAAGAAATTTAAAGGTTATGCCTTAGTTATGGGGTATTCACAAATGTTTGCAGCAGATGGTATGTATGAGTTAAAAGGTGTGTCTGAGGATGCGGCTGCCGATGGACAAAACTGGGCTTGGGCGATGTTAGTGCTTAAACCTAAATTCTTAAACTAATTAAAAAGTGTCTATATAAATTGAGAGAATAATTTTTATTGACTCTAACGGAATCCCGCTTTTATGCGGGATTTTTTGATTTGTTGTTGATTTAGAGTGGTTTAAAATACTTTTCTTACATTTATAAGGGAAAATTAAGATGTATGCTGAAAAAAGTATTTGGAAGTGCCGTTTTTGGTGTCGAAGCCACAACAATCACTGTAGAGGTTAATGTTGATTCAGGTATTGGCTATCATTTGGTAGGGTTGCCGGATAATGCAATAAAAGAAAGTAATTATCGCATTGCGGCTGCATTGCAGAATAACGGCTATAAAATTCCCGGAAAGAAAATCACCATCAACATGGCGCCTGCCGATTTACGGAAGGAAGGTAGTGCCTACGATTTAACTTTGGCTATTGGTATTTTAGCAGCATCCAAACAAATTAAAGCAGAAAATTTAGAAAAGTATTTAATTATGGGAGAACTTTCATTAGATGGAAGTTTGCAGCCGATAAAAGGAGCTTTGCCTATTGCTGTTAAAGCGCGCGAAGAAGGTTTTAAAGGTTTTATTCTGCCTAGCCAAAATGCTAAAGAAGCTGCCATAGTTGATAATTTGGAAGTGTATGGGGTAGATAATATCAAACAGGTCATTGATTATTTTGATAAAGGTGAGCCTCTTGAGCAAACCATAATCAATACTAGAGATGAGTTTTATAAAAACTTAGAATTCCCGGAATTCGATTTTAGCGATGTTAAAGGACAGGAAGGGATTAAACGCTGTATGGAAATTGCAGCTGCAGGTGGGCATAATATTATTTTAATTGGTCCGCCAGGAGCAGGAAAAACCATGTTAGCGAAACGTTTACCAAGTATTTTGCCACCTATGACATTGCATGAGGCTTTAGAAACTACAAAAATACATTCGGTTGTTGGTCGTGTAAAAGATAGTGGATTGATGGCGCAGCGTCCGTTTCGAAGTCCGCACCACACGATTAGCGATGTTGCGCTGGTTGGTGGTGGAGCTTTTCCGCAACCGGGAGAAATATCGCTGTCGCATAATGGTGTGTTGTTTTTAGATGAATTACCTGAATTTAAACGCAGTGTTTTAGAGGTGTTACGTCAGCCTCTGGAAGATCGGGAAGTTACAATTTCAAGAGCGAAATTTACGGTAACCTATCCGTCATCGTTTATGTTGGTAGCGAGTATGAATCCAAGTCCGGGCGGATATTTTAACGATCCGGATGCGCCAGTAATGTCAAGTCCGGCTGAAATGCAACGGTATTTAAGTAAAATTTCAGGGCCATTGTTAGATCGTATCGATATTCATATAGAAGTCACGCCGGTACCATTTGAAAAGCTTTCAGAAGATCGAAAAAGTGAATCTTCGGTAGATATCAGGAAACGTGTAACCGAGGCCAGAGCGATTCAAACCAGACGATTTTTAGAATCAGATTCGGTTCATTATAATGCTCAGATGAATACGAAACAAATTCGAAAATATTGTGTGTTGGATGAAGCTTCAAAGATGTTACTCAAAACAGCGATGGAGCGATTAAATTTATCGGCCAGAGCTTATGACAGAATTTTAAAGGTGGCTAGAACAATTGCCGATTTGGAAGCTTCTGAAGAGGTGAACGGATCTCATATAAGTGAAGCTATTCAGTATCGTAGTTTGGACCGGGAAGGTTGGTTAGGGTAATTTTTATCTGAAATTTTATTGGTTTTCTCTAGTGTCGTTGAAATGAATATTCAATAGATTTGCTTAGTTTTAATCTTCTTTCTTTATAAAATAAAACTAAGGCTATGGAATTATTTCATGTGGATATTAATGCCGATGTGGGTGAGGGCATAGATAATGAGGCGCAGTTAATGCCATTTTTGTCTTCCTGTAACATTGCTTGTGGTGGACATGCAGGAGATGAAGTAACAATGAGCAAGGTCGTGAAATTAGCAAAAGAGCATCAGGTGAAAGTTGGGGCTCATCCTTCATTTCCCGATAAGGAAAATTTTGGTAGGCAAGCTATGGATATGTCATGTGCGGCATTGTTTGCGTCCATAAAGCATCAAATTGATAGTTTGCTTGTTGTTTTAAAAGAAGAGCAGGTAGACTTGCATCACATAAAACCCCATGGAGCGCTTTATAATATGGCTGCGGCCGATAAAAAGTTAGCTGAGGTAATTATTGAGGTTGTGAAAACTTATGCTATGCCAGTTCAGTTGTATGTTCCGTACGGTTCGGTAATAGCAGATTTAGCTGTGCAGCATAATATCCCGATTGTTTATGAAGTGTTCGCAGATAGAAATTATAATGATGATTTGTCTTTAGTTTCCAGGGCGAAAAAGGAAGCTTTAATTCATGATATAGATGAGATGTTTGAGCATGTTTACAGGATGATTTCTATGCGAGAAGTTAAAACTTTAGATGGTATTAAAGTGCCGATTCGGGTAGATACCATTTGTGTGCATGGCGATAATGTTGAAGCCATAAAACTGGTTGAAAATCTTTGGAAAAAGTTGGAAGAAAAAGGAGTGAAAGTTTATTAGGTTTATGAAGTATAATCTATCGTATAAACTCTATGGTGAACGTGCTGTTCTAATAGAATGGCCACAGGAAATAAGCGAGAATATTTTAAAAGATGTGCTTAGTTTTAAGTTGAAAATTGAAAAATTTAATCTTAAACAAATACTTGAGGTTAAGCAATCATATTGCTCATTATTAGTTATTTATGATTTTTGTGTTGAAAATTTAAAACCTGAAATATCAACTATAAAGAAAATCTATGATAAGAAAAGTGAGGCTGAAGAACTAAGTTTTAGGCAATGGGTAGTTCCTGTGTGTTACGATGATGTTTTAGGGCTGGATTTAGAGGAGTTGTCCGAACAAAAAAAGATGTCTAAATCCGAAATTATTCAGCTGCATTCCGAATCGATTTACACAACTTATTTTATCGGTTTTTTACCTGGATTTTTATATTTAGGAGGCCTGAATGAAAGGCTGAATACGCCTCGAAAATCAACCCCACGATTACAAGTCGAAAAAGGAGCCGTGGCTATTGGAGGAAATCAAACTGGAATTTATCCAATGGCAAGTCCTGGTGGCTGGAATATTATAGGGAACACGCCTGTATCTTTGTTTGATATAGATAAGAAATTACCGTGTTTTGTTAAGCCAGGAGATAAAATAAAATTCAAACCGGTATCTCTTGAAGAGTATAATGGCATAAAGGCATTGGTTGAAGCCGGGTTGTATCAAGTAGAAAGTAAGGAGGTTTATGGTTAAAGTTTTAAAACCTGGTTTTTATAGTAGTATTCAGGACTTTGGAAGATTCAATTGTCAGCAATATGGTGTGCCGTATTCAGGAGTCATGGATCGCTATTCGGCAGGTTTGGCAAATGTGGTTTTAGGAAATGCATCTGACTTAGCGGTTATTGAAATGACCATGACGGGGGTAACGCTTCAGTTTGAATGTAATACGTTTATTTGTGTTGCAGGAGCACATATGAATCCTAAGGTTAATGATAGGCTGGTTGAACAAAATAAACCTATTGAAATACACGAGGGGGATGTGCTTTCTTTTGAGAAATTCGAAAAAGGCATTCGGGGTTATCTTGGTGTTTTAGGTGGATTTCTTTCTAAGGAGGTGCTGGGGAGCCGAAGTATGTATAAAGGGATTACAAAGCAAAATGTTTTATTGAAAAATGATATTATTGAAATTAATGCAAAAACTTCGTTTTCAATGAATAAACACTCCTTAATTAAAGTTAAAGATGATGTTTTTGAAAGTCATTTCATTGAGGTGCTTAAGGGGCCGGAATTTGATTTATTAACCCAGGAACAGCAAGAGTTTTTGACTTCAAATATATTTTCAGTTTCAAAAAATAATAGTCGTATGGCGTATCAGTTAGAAGAGCGCTTAGAGAATGCTTTAAAACCGATTATAACATCTCCTGTATTGCCAGGCACCGTGCAATTGACACCTTCGGGGCAGCTGATTGTTTTAATGCGAGATTGTCAGACTACAGGAGGGTATCCAAGAGTGTTTCAACTAAAAGAATCGTCGATCAATATTTTAGCGCAAAAGTTTACAGGAGATGCGATTCAGTTTCGCTTATTGGAATATTTAAAATAATTACTTTCCAGTAACAATGGTAATGCCTGCCGATGTTCCTATGCGATCGACTCCAAGTTTAATATATTCTATGGCGGTTTTAAAATCTTTTATGCCACCTGAAGCTTTAATTTTTGCACGACCGTTTGCTGTAGATTTCATAAGTTTTACATGTTCAAGTGTTGCGCCATGCGGACCAAATCCTGTAGAGGTTTTTATAAAATCGGCACCTGCTTGAATGGTTAGCTCGCAAGCTTTTATGATTTCATCATCAGTTAAGTAGCAGGTTTCAATAATAACTTTTAAAACCTGATTTGGTAGTCGGTTTTTAACCGAAGCAATATCTCTAACCACACCTGTATAATCTTTGGCTTTTAGTAAACCTAAATTAATGACCATGTCAATTTCATCGGTACCATCTTTTAGGGCTTGTATGGTTTCGTAAATTTTGGCTTCGGTACTCATGGCACCTAATGGAAATCCAACGACAGTACAAACCTTTACATTGCTGTTTTTGGTGTGTTCTTTGGCTAATGAAGTAAAGTAACTATTGGTGCACACCGAGAAAAATCTGAATTTCTTTGCTTCTTCACATAACTTTATAATCTCAGCTTCGGTAGCTGTAGGCTTTAAAAGAGTGTGGTCTATATAACTGCTTAGGTGTGTCATAATAATTGCGGTTATACTTAAAGAGGTGTAAGTAAATAAGTTTAGTAAATATAATACAATTTACGTGTAAAAAAATTAACGCAACAAAGGTATTAATATTTACTAAACTTAAAGGTGATTTTTTATAAGCTAACTTAGACTATAAGATAGGTCTTGCTTTTTTGTTTTTTTTATTAAGAAGTGCGTTAAAGCCAATACGGTGCACACCTACTTCCAGATATTTCATGCTGGTCTCAAGATCTTCAATATCGCCGGACGCCGTTATTTTTGCAGCATCTTTTATGGTTTTCTTAATAATTTTTGTTGCGGTTAATGTGGCGCCACCTTTTGAAAACCCACTGGATGTTTTAATGAAATCGACATTGGCATCTAAACAGATTTCACAAGCCTTAATAATTTCATTTTTATTTAATTCTGAAATCTCTAAAATAACTTTAAGTGTAGTATTTCCAATTGCCATTTTAACGTCGCTGATGTCTTTTAAAACAGAAACGTAATTTTTGCTTTTTAAGAAGCCTAAATTAATAACCATTTCAATTTCTTCAGCACCGTCCTCAATAGCTTTTTTTGCTTCAAAAACTTTAGCTTCGGTAGACATAGCGCCAAATGGGAATCCGACAACCGAACAGACTTTGGTAGGAGAGTTTTCAAGTAGTTGACTTGCTAAAGCTACGTAAGAGCTGTTAATGCAAACGCCGTAAAAATCGTTTTGAATAGCCTCGTAACAAAGGTCGATAATTTCGCGTTCTGTTGTTGTAGGTTTTAAAAGAGTATATTCTATATGCTTAGATATATTCATAGGGATGAGTAGGTTTTAAATGCTATTAATTCTCGTTTTATATACGAGTAGTGTAGTTTTGGGGACTACGTTTGAGGGCAAATTTAACTAATTTTAACTAACGTTTTTTTATTGTTTTAGGCTCATTTTATTAACAGTATAGTTTTTAGATTATTGTAATTGGTGCTATGTTAAATTATAAAATTTTAATTTATAATGAAAGAAAAAACAACTGATTTATTTGTATTTTGTCTTTATGTTACTTGTAATTATTTGATTTAGTGGTGTTTGATGTCTATTTGTGGAGTTGTGGTTTATGTATAAAACAAAAGGTTACCTTTTGGTAACCTTTTGTTTTTAATTAATAAGTTTGGAGTTAGACTTCTTGTGAAACCAAATCACTTTGATTTCTAAATACAAGTTTGTCATCAAAAGCATCCAATAAAATAATACTATCGGTATTTACCGTTCCTGCGAGTATTTCTTTACTTAAAGCATTTAAAACTTCTTTTTGAATAACACGTTTTACAGGTCTGGCGCCATATTCAGGATTGTATCCTTTTTCGGCTAAATAATCAATCGCTTCCTGAGTGGCATCAAAAGTGATGCCTTGTTTGTTAATCATTTTAGTGATGCTCTTTAGTTGTAAGCCTACAATATCCTTAATGTTTTCCTTAGATAGAGGTGTAAACATAATGGTGTCGTCTATACGGTTTAAAAACTCTGGTCTCACACTTTGTTTTAATAAAGCAAGCACGTCAACTTTAGCTGATTCAATTGCAGAATCAAGGTCTTTAGTGGCTTCAAAACGGTCTTGGATTATTTGACTACCAATATTTGATGTCATAATAATAATAGTGTTTTTAAAGTCAGCTACACGTCCTTTGTTATCTGTTAAGTGACCTTCATCCAATACCTGTAATAAGATGTTGAAGGTGTCCGGATGCGCTTTTTCGATTTCATCCAATAACACAACAGAATACGGTTTGCGTCTTACAGCTTCGGTTAACTGACCACCTTCGTCGTAACCAACATATCCTGGAGGCGCACCAACTAAACGGCTTACTGCGTGGCGTTCCTGATATTCGCTCATATCGATACGTGTCATGGCGTTTTCGTCATCAAACAGATATTCAGCCAATGCTTTTGCTAATTCGGTTTTACCAACTCCTGTTGTTCCTAAAAATAAGAAGGTTCCAATTGGCTTTTTAGGATTTTGCAACCCTGCACGACTTCTGCGAACGGCATCACTCACAGCTTCAATGGCTTCTTCTTGTCCAACTACGCGTTTATGTAATTCGTCTTCAAGTTTTAAGAGCTTTTCGCGTTCGCTTTGGAGCATTTTGGTTACAGGAATTCCGGTCCATTTTGCAACAACTTCGGCAATATCATCATAAGTAACTTCTTCTTTAATTAAAGAGTTTTCAGACTGTGCTTTCAATTGTTTTTGGTAGTCTTCTAATTGCTCCTGAGCTTCTTTTATTTTACCATAACGCAATTCGGCTACTTTGCCATAGTCACCGTCACGCTCAGCACGTTCGGCTTCCAGTTTATAGTTTTCAATATCCTGTTTTGTGTTTTGAATATTATCTACAACTTCTTTTTCACTTTTCCACTTCGCGTTAATCTCGTTACGTTGTTCTTTAATATTGGCTAAATCGGCCTGTAAGGCTTTTAATTTAGCTTCGTCTTTTTCGCGTTTAATAGCTTCAATCTCGATTTCCAATTGCATAATCTTTCTGTCTAAAACATCAAGTTCTTCTGGTTTCGAGTTAATTTCCATACGTAATTTTGAAGCCGCCTCATCCATTAAGTCTATAGCTTTGTCTGGTAAGAATCGATTAGTGATGTAGCGTTGAGATAATTCTACAGCACCAATAATGGCTTCGTCTTTAATACGAACTTTATGGTGAGTTTCATATTTTTCTTTAATACCGCGTAAAATCGAGATGGCGCTTTCAGTATCGGGTTCATCAACCATTACTTTTTGGAAACGTCGCTCTAAGGCTTTATCTTTTTCAAAGTATTTTTGATACTCGTCTAACGTAGTGGCACCTATGGCACGCAGTTCACCACGTGCTAAGGCTGGTTTTAAGATGTTTGCGGCATCCATAGCGCCTTGACCACCACCAGCACCAACAAGAGTGTGAATCTCATCGATAAATAATACAATATCACCTTCGCTGGTTGTTACTTCTTTAACAACGGCTTTTAAGCGTTCTTCAAATTCGCCTTTGTATTTGGCGCCTGCTATTAAAGCACCCATATCCAGAGCGAAAATTTGTTTGTCTTTTAGGTTTTCAGGAATGTCGCCGTCCACAATTCTGTGTGCTAAACCTTCGGCAATGGCTGTTTTACCAGTTCCGGGTTCACCTACGAGAATAGGATTGTTTTTGGTTCGGCGTGACAGAATTTGAAGTATTCTACGAATTTCTTCATCACGACCAATAACCGGATCTAGTTTGCCGTCTTTAACTAACTGATTTAGATTTTTTGCATATTTATTCAAGGCGTTATAGGTTTCCTCTTGGCTTTGAGAAGTTACATTTTCGCCTTTACGTAATTCCTGAATACTTGCAGTCAAGGCTTTTTCGGTAACGCCTTGGTCTTTTAGCATTTGGGCTATTTTACTATTCGATTTAAAAATAGCGATGATTAAATGTTCTATTGAAACATATTCATCTTTCATCTTTTTAGCAATAATAGAGGCTTCATTGAGTGTTTTTCCCGCTTCACGAGATAGCATTAATTCACTGCCAGTAACTTTAGAGAAACTTTCAATTTGTTTGTCTAATGCCTGTTCTAAGATGCTAATATTTACATTCAGTTTTTTTAAAATGAATGGGAGTACATTTTCATCAACCTCAAGAATACCTTTAAACAGGTGTTCGTTTTCTATTTGTTGATTGCTGAAGCCTTGCGCTATTTGCTGCGCCTGTTGTATGGCTTCTTGCGATTTAATGGTATAATTATGTAAGTTCATAAGTGTTCTTTTATTTGTGTTTCGCCGGAGCGATTCATTAAAATTTAGTTTCTTTACACATTCAATAAGTCAATAATCTTACCATCTCAAGCAGAGAGACAAAATGTCTTATTTATTTGATTTTTAGATGACGATTAGTCAGTTGTAAGGTTTGGAAATAGATTCGACTTATGCTAAAGAATAGAATAAATATATGGGAATATTTAATAAATTTTTAAAAAGTTCGTCGGAACAAAAAGAGGTTAAGGCTCTACCTTGGATTGATTTAAATTCGTTGGGGCAGCTTGATGATATTGAAAATAAATCATCGGAAAAACCTCAAATTATTTTTAAACACTCTACGCGATGTGGTATCAGTCGTATGGTTAAAAATCAGTTTGAATCGGATTATCGCGTTTCAGAAGATCAGGCCGATTTATATTATCTCGATTTATTGAATTACAGAGAAATATCAAACCAAATCGCTCAAAAATTTGGTGTTTATCACGAATCTCCTCAATTATTAGTTATTAAAAATGGCGAGGTTAAAATACATAATAGCCATGGAGGAATTAACGACTTAGATTTAGAGAAATATATTTAAAAATACGATTTATAAAACATGTATAATACGCGTACAACGTACTTATTTGTTTACGGAACTTTATTGGAAGATAGTAAAAACGACATGTCTGAGTTTTTAGGCAAACATTCAGAATTTGTAGGGAGAGGTTTTTTTTGTGGTAAATTATACGACGTCGAGGAATTTCCGGGAGCTGTTTTAAGCGATACACTGCAGGATAAGGTTTATGGAAAGATTTATGAAATTTCAGAAGCCGAAAAGGTGTTCAGCATATTAGATGATTACGAAGGTATAGAATCTCTTGAAACCGAAAAGGGGCTGTTTAAACGTGTGGTTGTCGAGGCGTTTCTGGAAGCAGGACATACCGTAAAAACCTGGGTGTATTTGTATAATAAGTCTGTTTTAAACTTGCGATTAATTTCTTCAGGAAATTATCTGGACTCATAGAATGTCTTAAGAATTCAATTGAAAAGAGTTAAATCTTTTATCTTTGCAGTGATTTTTACAAGCCGATATGACTCATTTTTCCGATTCCCGATTTCATACTTTAAACTTAAGTAAAACGGTAGCGTTACCTAAAAAATTTACGTTTCCATTTTACTATGAGCCGCATCCGTTATGTATTGAGGCAGCAAAAGATTTACAAACTTATCTGGAGTCGCAAACGGACTTTCTTCATAATTTCGGACTTGATCCAGAAATGGAAGGTTTGGTTATAGGCAAAATGTTTGGTGTTATGGTGGTTAAAAATGAAAAGGGAGATTTAGGCTATCTCGCTGCTTTTTCAGGGAAATTATCAGATAATAATTACCTCGCCGGGTTTGTGCCGCCTATTTATAACACTCTAAATACTGATGGTTTTTATAAGAAAGGTGAAGCTGAATTAAATGCTTTTAATCGACAAATAGAAACCTTGGAAGCAGCTACGGAACTTAAGGAGGCTCAAGATGCTTTAAGTGAAAACAAGAAATTAGCTGAAGCTGAAATTGAAGCGTTTAAAACACTGATGAAAGCTGAAAAAAAGAAACGCAATAAAAGGCGCGATGAAGCTAAACCTGTTTTAAGTGATGACGCTTTTCAGGAATTTTTTAATGAGTTAAAGGAGCAGAGTATAGGTTATCAGTTACGATTGAAATATTTGAAATTTGAATGGGAACAAAAAATAAAGGAAGTCGAAGAAGCGCTTAACTGTCTTTTAAAGCCGATAACCGATTTAAAAAATAAAAGAGCTTCACAATCTTCAGACTTACAGAAACGCATTCATGAGCAATATCAGTTTTTAAATGCTGAAGGAGCAACTAAAGATTTACTGGATATTTTTAAAGATACGAACTCACCAATTCCACCGGCAGGTTCTGGAGAGTGTGCGGCGCCAAAATTATTTCAATATGCCTACGAAAATGATTTTAAGCCTATTGCAATGGCTGAATTCTGGTGGGGTGCTTCTCCAAAATCGGAAGTACGTAAACATAAACAGTTTTATCCTTCTTGCCGAAGTAAATGTGAACCTATTTTAGGACACATGATGCAAGGTTTACAGGTTGATGAAAATCCAATAGAGCAGGGTATAAGCTATGAGGCGGATTTAGAAATAGTTTACGAAGATGATTACTTGTTATTAGTTAATAAACCACATGAGTTTTTATCGGTACCAGGGAAAACCTTTAGTGAGTCTGTATTAACTAAAATGAAAGCCTATTTACCAAAGGCCAAAGGTCCGCTATTGGTACATCGTTTAGATATGTCGACTTCCGGGTTGTTATTGGTGGCTAAAAACGAACGTATACATAAGCATTTGCAGAAGCAGTTTATTGAGCGCACAGTTAAGAAGCGTTATGTGGCTTTGTTAGATGGCGAGCTTAAAACAAAATCAGGTCAGGTAGATTTGCCTTTACGTGTCGATTTAGATAACCGTCCGCAGCAATTAGTGTGTTACGAGTATGGTAAACCTGCTGTAACCAATTTTGAGGTTCAGGCTATTGAAAATGGTAAGACCAGAATTCATTTTTATCCGATAACCGGTCGTACACATCAGTTACGTGTTCATGCTGCGCATAGTAAAGGGTTGAAAACGCCTATAGTTGGAGATGATTTGTACGGTGTTAAAACAAACCGCTTGCATTTACATGCCGAGCAATTAACTTTTGTTCATCCAATAACCAAAGAGGAGTTAACTATTATTTGTGAAGCCCCTTTTTAGTATTAATTAATCAATTGGTATTCGAGAGCTATTAAGAGATAGCCACTTATCCAAGTTTTGTAATTCGGGATTAAGTTCTAATGAAAAGGCTTCGTCTCGAACTTTATTGAAGTCGTCGTTAAAATCTCTTTTAAACTGAAACATATTACCTAAATCGTCGGCTCCAGGAAAACCAAAACTTCTATAAGTCTCAGGGCTTACGTTGTTGTAAATAACATTTATGTTTAAAGCTTTTGAAAGTTTTTCAGCCATGTCGGTTCCGTTTAATTTTTCGCCAACAATACCAACGGTTTTATGGAGTAATTCTTTTCCTTTTTTGAAGATGCCATAGGCGCATTTTCCAATATCTTGGGCGGCTATTCCGGCAAGGGTTTTATCATTCATAGGGAATGCAATGTAATAATTGCCGTCTTCTCCTTTTTGCGGCCCCATACCAAAATAGATAAAATTATCCCAGTAAAAGGATGTTCTTAAAAAGGTAACAGGTAAGCCTGCTTCAGAAAAAAGTTTGTCATCGTCACCTTTGCCATCGAAATGAGGAACTTTGTATTTGCCTTGCAACGTAGGCATGCGATCATCATTTAAAGGCACCCAGTTTCTCGTGTCTTCTAGGGTAGACCAAACAATGTGTTGAAGACTACTATCTTTAGCGGCTTTTATAAAATTCTCTACTTCCTCAATTTCTTTTTCGGCTGAAAAATGTTCCCAGAAGAAGGTTACAAAGTATGCACCATAAGCTCCTTCGATGGATTTTTCTATACTTTTTATGTCATCAATATCCGCTTCAATGATTTCAGCTCCTAAAGCTTCCAGGGCTTTTGCTTTTTCAGAATTCACATTTCTGGTCACTGCGCGCACCGAGAATTCAGAATTAGAATCTGCAAGTATAGCTTTAACAAGCCCGCCACCTTGAGCACCTGTGGCGCCAAATACAGTTATAATTTTTTTATTTTCCATGATTTACTTTTTAATTTATGATGTTTGAATAAGTAGAAGAAATGGAAAATGGTGTCTTTGGAGTAAGTCCTCTAAAGATAATAAAAAATCATTTTAAAATTAAGAATGAGAATTTGTGAATTATAAACTTGCGATGTCTTTTGAGTGGTCTGTGTTGTGTTGATTATACACCTGTTTAATAATTTCTTTTAATTCAGGTATAACGTTTGCAGCAATTTTAGAGTGACTATTTAAAAGCACGCAAATGCCTAAATCGTCTTCTGGAAATAATGCAATTTCGTTTCTAAAATCATTCACGCTACCGCCATGATGAAGGATTGTTTTTTCTTCGTGAGTGTCTTCATCTGCATATTTATGAATACGCCATCCAAAACCGTAATAAGATTTTAAATGTCCCGGCCAGCGTTGGTAATATTTACTACGTCCACCAATTTCAACAAAAGGATTAAAGGCGTCTAGTAAAGCTGATTTATCCATGATTTCAGGATTGTGGCCTAATAGAAAACGCATCCATTTCGCCATATCAAGAGCACTGGCATTAATTCCTCCAGCCGCAATTGCGTTATAATATTTATTGGTAAGTTTTATGGGTTTCCAGCCGTGTGTTCTTTTTATATGCGGCGAGGCTACATTTTCTGCATGAGTTAATGTTTCGTGATCCATACAGGTGGAATGCATGTCAAGTGGCTTGAAAAATCGATTCATTAATGCCGACGCTAAATCCTGCCCGGTTTCTCTGCGGATAACTTCACCGCAAAGCGCGAACATGGCGTTTTGATAACTGTACATAGAACCCGGAACGCTCACCGGTGTAATTTCTTTAAAGTGTCCTACAATATCAGTTAATGGTAAACCAGCTTCAACCAAATCAGTAAAGCTATGGTAAGGTGTACCTGCTGTATGTGATAGCAGATTTGCTAAGGTTATTTTTTCAGTATTACTTTTGTCTCCTAATTGAAAACCTGGAATATAGTCACTTACTTTATCTTCCCAATGAATAAGTCCTTCGTTTTCAAAACTTGCCGCTAATATGCCGGCGAAGCCTTTAGAAATTGACCCTAATCGAAATATGGTTTCATTGTTTATATTGTCCTCTAATTTAGCATTTCGTTTACCAAACCCTTCGGAAACCACAATGGAATCGCCTTTTACAATACTTACTCCAGCTCCTATAATATCACCTTTTGCTATGGCGCTCTCGAAATAGGATTCAACCGCAGTTTTTAAATCTTCTTGCTGGGCTTTATATTGTTTTAAAATTTCAGGATCTTTGGTCGGTTTTTGAGGTAATTCAGGAGTTTCAACAACTACGGTCTCAGGAGTTGTTGAGTATTTAAATATAGTTAGCGCTAGGGCAAAAATAGCCAGAACGATAAACGCAGACTTTACTAAGACTTTAGATCTTCGCATTAGGGTTAAGTTATGGGTTACTAACAGTTGGTTTTCGCAAATATAGGATAAAATGTATTGATAATCCGATTAAAAGCGTAAAATTTAATATTTTTTAACGATTTAAGATGTTGGTTTGTAGGTGTTTGGCGGTGAATTTTATTGAAGAAATTAATAACTATATCTGTTTAGTAAGAATTTTCTATATTAGTTTTTTATTAAATGTATTTATGCGGCTAGTTATTGTAATTGTATTTTTTGGATTTTCTCTAATTTCAAATTCTCAAAATTCTAAAGAATTTGAGAAATTAATTGTGGAAGGGAACATTGCATTGAAAAATGGTGAATTGAAGAAAGCAGAAGAAATCTATTTAAAAGTTCTTCAAAAAGATTCTAAAAACACAGACGTTTTATATAATCTGGCATTAGTTGAATTCCATTTAGAGAATAGAGCAGTTGCTTGCGGGTTATTACAAAAATCGTATAAATTAAAGGATAAAGGTGCAGGTAAGCTCATTAAGGAATACTGTGGTGATATTTTTTATAATGATTTTATGTTTTATGAGGATGTTGAAGTTGGGTTAAAGTTTAGAACAAGAGGTAGAGAATATGATTTAATAAAAGAAGGTAGCATTCATCCTATTTTGGTTAACCAACTATCTCAAAAGATATATGGTTCCGAAGAGTTTGTTGACTTTGATGGTGGTAAAGTTCGAGTTTCCCTTTTAGTGGATAAATATGGAGCTGTAAAGAGTAGGGTAACGGGTGGTTTTGAGAACGTATTAACTAAGACTGGCAAAGAAGCAAGAATGGAAGTTATTAATAAGGTATTTCAAGAAGAAATTGATTTCATCCCTTGTCAATACCAAGGTAAGCCAGTAGGGATGTGGAGCCCCGTTGTTTTTGTTTTTAATTTGAGAGAAAGTGGCTATCCTTTCAATTAATTATTTTGAAGGAGATTAAAAAAAACGCCCAAACTAAATTTGGGCGTTTTTCATTCTATCTTATGGAATAGGAATTTATAATCTGTTTGAGCTGTGCTTTAAGATCTTCACCTGTATCGTAAATCATTTGCGATTCACTAGGGAAGGGCACACGCTGGTTGTTTAAATATTGTAATAAGTCGGTTTCCAAAGCACGACGATCTCCTCTTGACGTAGCAAAAATATGCTGAAATACAAATTCACTAGTAATCGGAAAAGCATCTTCCAGTTGTTTGGTGTTTAAATTTATGTATTCAACATTTCCGGTAACCTGTACTGATTTAAATTGTGTCGATTCATAATACTCGCAACGTACAGTTTTTAAATTATCTACCTGAATGGTATTGCCTAAGCTGTCTTTTACCTGATTACCATTTGCGTCCAGTAAATTCTTTTTACCATCAGCAATTTGTTTTTCTTTAATAATTTGTCGCTCTTTAATTTGTTCGGGAGAAATACTGATGCCTCTCAAATTCACACGCATACTGTAATCGTAATTTACATCGTTTACAGCATTGTTGTGGTAAACCGTCCATAAGTTGTTTAATCCGTAGGTGCTGAAATTAAGTAAATCGTCTTCCAGGCGTTGTGGGATTACCTTTTCGGTATCGTTAACCATGTCTACTAAAACAAAATCGGTTCCTTTGGCATGCGCTACATCCATAAGCTGACGTACGTCTTTGAAATTCGGATTTATAGTTTCAATTTCTTTGAAATCGTTATAAGCCTGACGGTAATCTAACTTGTTTTTTGAATTTAGTAACGATGATGCTGTTTTATACATTTGTTGTGATGCATCATTTTTAAAGGAAATAATGTGGCTTGAGTAATTGTTAAAATCAAATTTTACTTCTTTGCCGTTAATGAATAAAGGTAAAACAGGTTTAATGCGCTCCTGACGATTATCTAAATTTACATAGGTATCGTAGATGCGAATGTAGTTCTCGGGGTTATTATCTTTCTTTAAAAAGTCAACAGAGCTTAGGTCGCGTTCGGTGGCCTTGTTGTAAGCCTCGTGAAGCATTACAATATATTCTGCTTTTCCTTTTTTATCTTTGTTGGTACGTAATTTATTTAACGCATCATAAATCGCCTGGTCATAATTACCTGAACTTAATGATTTTTCAATTTGCTTGCTGCTACTACAAGCACAAAGTATAAACAAAGAAAGAATAGAGAGTAGTTGTTTTTTCATGCTTTAAAATTTTGAGTTTTGATTAGGGGTAAACAATAGTAATGCCATTTTATAATAAAGAACCCTCAAATGTAATATTTGAGGGCTAATATTAAGGCGTTAAAATAAATTTATTTCTTTTTAAATACGGGTAATAATTTGGTTGACACTTCGCCGAAACCAATTCGTGTTCCGTCTTTTTCGCAATAGCCTCGCATGATTACGGTATCGTTATCATTAATGAATTTACGTTCTGTGCCATCTTTTAGTTTGATTGGTTTTTCGCCTTTCCAGGTTAATTCAAGCATCGAACCGTAAGATTCTGGAGAAGGCCCCGAAATGGTTCCGCTTCCCATTAAATCACCAGAATTTACAGGGCAACCATTAATAGTATGGTGAGCCAGCTGCTGCGAAATATTCCAATACATATATTTGAAGTTAGACTTCGATACAATATTTTCTTTGGCACCTTCCGGCTGTATCGATACCTCTAAATTAATATCGAAACTTTTCTTTTTACCAGAATATTTAAGGTAATCTAACTGTGGTTTTACAGGTTTTGGGCCTTCAACACGATAAGGATCTAATGCATCAAGTGTTACAATCCATGGAGAAATAGATGTTGCAAAGTTCTTAGCCAGGAAAGGTCCAAGTGGTACATATTCCCATTTTTGAATATCGCGTGCACTCCAGTCGTTTAATAATACTAAGCCAAAAATGTATTCTTCGGCTTCGTCAACAGGAATAGGTTCTCCTAAATCGTTGGCGGCCGTTGTTATAAAAGCCATTTCTAATTCGAAATCTACTAATTTACTTGGTCCGAAAACTGGTTCGATTGCGCCTTCCGGTAAGGTTTGACCTTGAGGTCTATGTACCGGAATGCCTGAAGGAATAACCGAAGAACTTCTTCCGTGGTAACCTACAGGAATATGAAGCCAGTTTGGTAACAAGGCATTCTCAGGATCTCGAAACATAGTCCCTACATTTGTAGCGTGTTCCATGCTTGAGTAAAAATCGGTGTAATCACCAACTTCAACAGGCAGTTGCATTTCAATTTCGTCTAAACGAAACAGGACAATTTCTTTATGACTTTTATTATTTTTTAATGTGGTGTTTTTGCTGTCGAAAACTTCGGCAATACGGTCTCTTACGGCACGCCAGGTTTTTCTACCATCAGCAATAAAATCGTTTAACGAATCCTGAAGAAAGATATCATCGGTTAAAGGAATGCCATCAAAATACCCTAACTGGTGTAAAGCCCCTAAATCTATAGCGGTATCACCAATACGGGTTCCGATAGTAATGATGTCATCACGCGTTAAAAAAACACCAAACGGAATGTTCTGAATTGGGAAATCTGAATTTTTATCGACGTGTAACCACGATGTTCTATCTGGATTGTTAGCTGCTAATCGCATAACGTTTACTTTTATTTAATAGTTGATAATATTCAAACCTACATAAATTTTTCATTTTTAAGGAAAAAAATAAATAAAAATTGGGTTTAAATACCGGGTTATCAAAAAGGTTAAAAACTTAATAGTAAATATATGTTTTTTGATGCTTTTAACTAATCTATTTGTTACTTTTGCACAATATTTAACTAGAATTTAATTTTATATGCAACGCGACGAACAAATTTTTGAATTAATTCAAGCTGAAAATGAGCGCCAATTACATGGTTTAGAGCTTATTGCGTCTGAAAACTTTGTAAGTGAACAAGTTATGGAGGCTGCTGGTTCAGTATTAACTAATAAATACGCAGAAGGATATCCAGGGAAACGTTATTACGGTGGATGTGAAGTAGTTGATGAAGTAGAGCAAATAGCTATTGATAGAGCAAAAGCTTTGTTTGGAGCCGAGTATGTAAACGTACAGCCGCACTCAGGAAGTCAGGCAAACACAGCGGTTTACCATGCATGTTTAACACCTGGTGACAAAATTTTAGGATTCGATTTATCTCACGGAGGTCACTTAACTCACGGATCGCCAGTAAACTTCTCAGGAAAATTATATAACCCGGTATTCTACGGTGTTGAAGAAGAAACAGGCGTATTAAACTACGATAAAATTCAAGAGATTGCGACTAAAGAGCAACCAAAATTAATCATCGCCGGAGCATCTGCTTACTCTCGTGATATTGATTTTGCTCGTTTTAGAGTTATTGCTGATAGCGTTGGTGCTATTTTAATGGCTGATATCTCTCACCCAGCAGGTATGATTGCAAAAGGTATCTTAAACGATCCAATGCCGCACTGTCACATTGTAACAACAACAACTCACAAGACGTTAAGAGGTCCAAGAGGAGGTATGATTATGATGGGTAAAGATTTCGATAACCCATTCGGAATCACTTTAAAAGATGGAAGCTTACGTAAAATGTCTTCTTTATTAGATTCAGCGGTATTCCCAGGAAACCAGGGAGGTCCATTAGAGCACATTATTGCTGCTAAAGCAATCGCTTTTGGTGAAGCTTTAACCGATGAGTTCTTACACTACCAGTTACAAGTAAAAGCAAATGCAGCAGCTTTAGCTAAAGCATTAGTGGCAAAAGGATACAACATTATTTCAGGAGGTACAGATAACCACTGTATGTTAATCGATTTACGTAACAAAGATATTTCAGGTAAAGATGCAGAGCAGGCTTTGGTAAAAGCAGATATCACCGTAAACAAAAACATGGTGCCTTTCGATACCCGTTCTCCGTTTGTAACTTCAGGTATTCGTATTGGTGCTGCTGCTGTTACAACAAGAGGTTTAAAAGAGGCTGAAATGGAGCAAATCGTTGAGTTAATTGATGAAGTGATCATGAATTACCAAGATGAAGCTGTTTTAGAAGCTGTAGCTGATAAAGTAAACGCATTAATGGCAGACAGACCATTATTCGTAGCGTAATTGACTTGTCATGCTGGACTGGTTTCAGCATCTATACATATTCAGAAAATCCCGCTTATTTAGCGGGATTTTTTGGTTTTGGGCGTTACCCTTCGTTGTTACTTCGGGTCGGGCTTTTCGCGCTACATGGTAGCTTGCTACAATCCCTAACGCAATTAGATTTAGAATCTTAAATTCAATATAAAATTTGGTATAAACTAAATCAATATTGGTAGTTTTGAGATGCGACTAATAAAACGAATCATCCTATGAGTATCTTCGATATAGAACACAACGTTGAAAACCATTTTGTAAAGAACAATCCTAAATATTTAAAAATGGTTTTAGGCACAGACGATGTGATGCCTTTATGGATAGCAGATATGGATTTTAAAGTCGCTCCGCCAATTACTGAAGCTTTAAATGATATTGTGGAGCGTGGGGTTTATGCGTACGAAGATATTAGTGAGCAGGTTAAAGAAGCCATTGCTAACTGGAATTTAAAGCGTCATGGTTTAGAGTTGAACCCGAATAATTTTATTCAGGTCAATGGGGTGCTTACCGCCATTGCTGTTATTTTAAGAGCCTTGACAGAAGAAGGAGATGGTATCATGATTCAAACACCAGTATATCATCAGTTTTATACGGCTATAAAAACAGCAAACCGTACAGTTGTTGAGAATCCGTTAAAAATTGAAAACGGACACTATGCGTTCGATTTCGAAAACATGGAAGAGCAGCTTAAAACCGGAAACACAAAAGTGATTTTACTGTGTAATCCGCATAATCCAGTGGGGCGGGTTTGGAATAGAGAAGAATTACAAAAGCTGGTGGATTTAGCAAATATTTATAACGTAATAATTGTAAGCGACGAGGTACACTCCGAAATTGTGTTTTCAAACTCTAAATTCCACAGTATACTATCGTTTGAAAAGACTCAGAATCATATTGCTGTTCTAGGGTCTCCGGCAAAAACGTTTGGTATGCAAAGTATAGCTAATGGTTATATTTACACCGAAAATAAAGCGCAGTTTGAAACGATAAACAGTCTGGTAACCTCAATGTATTTACATCAGGGAGGCGCGTTGTCGGCGTATGCGATTTTAGCAGCCTACACTCATGGTCATGATTGGGTAGATGCGTTAGTTGTGTATTTAGAAAAAACAGTTGACTGGATTGAAATATTTTTAAAAACAGAATTACCACAAGTGAGAATGATTCGACCTGAAGGGACCTATCAAATCTGGCTAGATTTTTCAGCATTGAATATCTCCGAAAGGGAATTAAAAGATTTAGTATTCAATAAAGCAAAAGTAGGTTTGGCTCTAGGTTCAACATTCGGAACCGATTATCAATTATTTATGCGTATGAATATCGCATCGCCACTTTCAAAAATTCAACGTGCATTTCAGCAATTAAAAGCAGCGATGGATTCCTAAATCAGTTTAATTCTGCATTTCCTGCAGTTTATATAAATCGTATAGTTTTTGATTAAACGGATAATCCCAGCAACCCATACGGTGATATAAATCGCCACCAAATCCTTTTTTGTAAACATGAACACCGTGTAACGGGTGGCTACGATTTAAATTGGGTGCCGAGCCAAACATATCATATTCGGTGCAGCCCCAGGCTTTCGATACTTTCATCGATTCCCATTGCAGAGCATAGCTAGCGGTTAAATTGTTTTTGTCGTTTGCCGAAGCACCATATAAATAAGTACCTCGTTTTTTTGATAACACTAAAAACATAGACGATAAAAATTCGCCATCTTTTTCAGCCATTAACATTTTAACCGTAACCCCTTTTTTACTGTTGTCCTGATTATTGAAAATAGTTGAAAAGAATTCCTCGTTTTGGGCAGGCATACCATGGCGATTAGCTGTTTCCAGATACAACTTATACCAGTCGTTCATGTGTTCTATACCATATTCCTTAACGTTAATTCCTTTCTTAGAAGCTCTTCTTATGTTATATCGCGTGTTATAGCGCATATTGTACAACAGGTCCTCTTCATCTAAAGATAAATCGATAAAAAAGGTGTTTTTGGGAA
Source organism: Aestuariibaculum lutulentum (assembly GCF_032926325.1). Classification (NCBI taxonomy): domain Bacteria; kingdom Pseudomonadati; phylum Bacteroidota; class Flavobacteriia; order Flavobacteriales; family Flavobacteriaceae; genus Aestuariibaculum; species Aestuariibaculum lutulentum. Next base: position 3,575,172 of record NZ_CP136709.1, on the reverse strand, counting down.
GATTATCGCCTACACTTTTTTGTAAGTTCCAGTTGGCGGTATTGAAATTCACACGAAATTCCTGTGTTTTGTTGGGTGGCGGACCAATCCAGTTGCCGTCGTTATCAAAATATTCCTCTTCGGTAGCCCATTGGTTTTCCCAGATTAAATCGTAACGGATAAAAATACAGTTGGGTGGGAGGAACGGACGTATAGATTCTGAAAGTTGCTCCAAAAACAACCCTTGATTTTCAAAGTCGGGCTCTAATTTAGGGCCGTAAGGCACGTAAGCAAAGCAGTGATTCTGGTCGACGTACTTAATAAGTATTAATAAATCTTCGCCCTTTTTTTCAATAGAACTAGCATCGCTAATCAATAAGTCTTTTGAAATGGTTAGTTCAAAACCTTTGGGAATGAACCCTTGGTTTTCTTTTACGCGGCCCCAGAACGGCGTTTGCGGTAGTATGTTTGTTGCATCAAATTCTTGTATATCCTTTTCGCGTAGCTCACAAATCATGTTTTTGGCTGCAAAACTACAGAATCATATATATAATATGAAATTATTAAGGAGTTTATGTTCGAATTGGGTCTTATTTACAAAACCAACTCATGTATTTTAATTCTCCTCCTCTGGAAACGTAATATGCTGATATGCGCCTAAATCGGGAGTAGTCGTTCGGTTTACATTTAATATATCGGTTGGAACCTGTGATGCAAAACCAGGTAATCCTTGATTGATTGCAGCCGAGTTCTCTCCAATAATCAACTTATTTTCTTCAGTATTAAAGAAGTCGGGTGTTTGATTAAAGATATTACCATGGTAATGTGTGGTATCTTCAAAATCGTAATTGGGCCCTGAGTAATAATTGGTGTAATCCTGAAAGCGAATTAAACAGTTGGTGAATTTAAAATTAAAGTTTACGGTTTCTTCTTCAACTTCATCGAACAAGAGCTCTGGGTTGTCGTTTCCGTATATAATGCAGTTGTTGAAATTAGCTTCGGTTAAATCTGTAACCACTATGTTTTCATCGGCATCAACGATATAATTATTTAAAAGCAGGGCGGGGAACTGTCTAGCATTATTCCAGTAATTGGCAATCGTGCAATGCGTAAAATTATAACGGCCACCAAAAGTACCAGCAAACGATGATTGTCCGGCATTGTTTAATACCACGTTTTCAGCAGTAATCGAGGTATTTCGTCCTAAAATACCAAAACCTGTGTTGTTGTAAATCTGCGAATTGGTCATTTTTAAAGCGTCTTCGGAGGCTTCCGCACCGCCATCACATAAAATACCGATAGAGCCATTTTTAATGGTAGCGTAGTTAATAATATTGTTAGTGCTGCCTTCAAAAAGCCATATGCTGCCCCATTGACCAGGAATATCAGCGAAATCTGGTTCTAAGCGGTCTCCTTCAAAAATGACTTCGTTCTCCAGTAAGTCCTGATCTGCACTGAATTCACCATTTACGTGAAGTGAAGCGCCTTCAGAAACCAACAGCCCTGAACTTTCATGGAAATGAATACGGGCTCCGGCATCGATGGTTAGCGTGTAGCCATTAGGTACGGCAGCATATCCGTAAATGACATAAGGTTTTTCGTTTGTAAAATGTAATTCATTGGGTTGTAAAGTGCGTCCTTGAATATCGGTTTCGTATTCCTCGCCACCAATATTTAAGCTTAAGGTTTCAATAATTTTAGTGTCGTAATCGCGATTCGGATAAATAAATACGGCATCCTGAACCAAAGTTACCAGTTCTACATTTTGCTGGTTAGTTCCGGCATCAAACTGAATTTGGTCTGTATATAAAAAGGTGCCGTCATTAGCGAAATCGTTGATATTGATAGTTGATTCTACAAAAATATAAATGCTGTCTTTGGCTTGAATTTGCACATTGCTAAATACTTTTCCTGCCATACCGTCTATATTCAAACGGTAGTTTGAACTGTTACCTTCGCCTAATTGCACCGATGGAATATTGATGTCGGTATTACTACGATTATATACTTTTAGTGTGTAGGTACTAGATCCAATATTGGTAAACGTGGTGTCCAAATACACAGTATCTTTTGAAAATTCCAGATTTCCGGTACTTGGTGAAAACTCAAAATCTTTGCGACAAGAACTCCAAAACATTAAAAATAAAAAAGTAAGTAAAAAGTATATGTAGCGTTTCATTAAAGGCATTTGTTTTGTAGGCTAAAAATATAACTTTTGAAGTTATGATTTAGTGTATTGTTTTAAAAATTAAAAACCTGATGGAGTGCATCAGGTTTTATTGTTCATCTATTTTTTTAGAGGCTATAGTAAATTACGAAGCATTTTTACAGCGCTTTCTGCTGTAATATCGCGTTGGGGCGAACCAAACATTTCGTAACCTACCATAAATTTCTTAACCGTTGCACTACGTAATAATGGTGGGTAAAAACTCATGTGCCAGTGCCAGTGATTATTATCTTGACCATTGGTTGGTGACTGATGAATACCACTTGAATAAGGGAATGAAGTGTTGAACAACTTATCATAAGCCTTGGTGATTACCGAAATGGCTTCAGCAAACAATAAGGTTTCGTTGTCTTTCATTTCAGAAATATTCGTCTGATGTTTTTTAGGGACAATCATGGTTTCAAAAGGCCATACTGCCCAGAATGGAATTAACACCACAAAAGCATCATTTTCAAAAATAATGCGCTCTTGTTTCTCTAATTCCTGAGCCAGATACGTTCCTAGAATACTTTTTTGATGCTCGTTATAGTAATTACGTTGCTGTGTATCTTTCTTTTCAACTTCGTTAGGTAGTGTTGTCTGGCTCCAGATTTGTCCGTGCGGGTGCGGATTACTACATCCCATAACAGCTCCTTTGTTTTCAAAAATCTGAACGTAATTGATTAAGTCATTGTCACCAAGTTCCTTGTATTGTTTTTGCCATTCTAAAACGACCTGCTCAATTTCTACAGGAGCCATGTCCGCTAAGCTTTTAGAGTGGTCTGGACTAAAACAAATCACTTTGCAAATACCTTGTTCGCTTTGCGCTTTTAATAAACCGTCGTCTACTGTAAAGGTTTTTGAATCGGTTTGAAGTGCTGCGAAATCGTTAGTAAATACAAATACGTTTTCGTATTTCGGGTTGACTTCGCCGTTAATACGAGTGTTGCCTGCGCATAAATAGCAGCTTTCGTCGTAAGATGGTCGGACTTCGTTTGAAACCGCTTCGTTTTGTCCTTGCCATGGGCGCTTTGCACGGTGAGGAGAAACTAAAACCCATTCACCGGTAAGTATGTTGAATCGTTTGTGTGAGTAATCTTGTAAATCGGTATTCATTGTTTTTTTAGCTTTAGTCAGTTACTAATCCGGTTCCATCGGCCAGTTCTACAGAATAGATAGAGCAGTCTTTACCAAATTTGTTTTTATAAAGTTCTGAAATTTTTGTCTTAAAATCGTTAACAGCAGATTTTGCAATCAGGTTAATGGTGCAACCACCAAAACCGCCACCCATCATTCTTGCGCCCAGAATCTGGTCGTTTTCTTTAGTTTGATCTACTAAATAATCAAGCTCTTCACAGCTTACTTTGTATTGGTGTTGCAGTCCGTGGTGAGAGCCGTAAATGAGTTCTCCTAAGGTTTTTAAATCACCATCGGTCATGGCTTTAGAAGCTAATTCGGCACGTTTATTTTCCTGAATAACGAACAACGCTTTTTGGTAGTTTTCTTCGGTAACTTTGTCTTTTACGGTTTCTAAATCGGCTTCATTAGCATCTCTTAAAGCTTTAATGTTTAGCATTTCAGAAATTGATTCACAAACCGAACGGCGATCGTTGTACGCGCTATCAGAAAGGCTGTGTTTTACGTTGGTGTTGATTAACATCAATTCGTAACCTTCAAAATCGATATGAAACGGTTGTGCTTCAATCGAGCGACAATCTAAAAGTAAAGCATGATCTTTGATTCCGAACATGCTAGCGTATTGATCCATAATGCCGCAGTTGACACCCACATAGTTGTGTTCTGCTTTTTGGGAAATGAAAATCATTTCTTCACGGGTTAATCCTAATTCGAATAATTCATTTAACCCAAAAACCACGCTGTTTTCAAGTGCTGCTGAAGAGGACATTCCTGATCCAGCAGGAATATTTCCACTGAAAACCACGTTGAAGTTTCCAACCGTAAGTCCTTTTTTCTGGATTTCAGCTATAACACCTAAAACGTAATTCCCCCAGCTTTCTTTAGCTAAAGGTTGAATGCTATTTACTGAAAATTCTAAGGTATCCTCAACATCAATCGCATAAGCTACAGAAGTGTCAGAATCGTTTTTTTGAAATGCCGCAACAATACCTTTGTTTACAGCAGCCGGAAATACAAACCCGTCGTTATAATCGGTGTGTTCCCCAATAATATTGATACGCCCTGGAGAAAATACCACGAGCGGTTGCGCGTTAAATTTATCTACAAAGGTTTCTTTTACCTTGTTCACTAATGCTTTATTCATCTGTAAATATTTATTTTTTAAGTCAGATGGAATACCCTAAAAGGGGTATTTCATAATTAACTATTGTAGTTTAATGTTCCAGTTTAATTGATAGGTTTCGTTTGGTTTTAAGGTTTGTAATCCCATGTTATTATTGAAGCTATCTGAGACACCTGTAGTTGGCTCAATAGCTACATGCGTTTTTTTAGGCGGTGTATAGATTTGTAAATAACTTTCTTTTGAAGAACTACTCATTACAAAACTATATTCAGGCGTATTGAATGTAATATCGTTATGGTTTAACAGGAAGCAATCGTCAAGATATTTATCCTTAATTTCAAAAATATTGGTGCTTGAAGCATCTGTTGTTCCTGTAGTAATGCAACGTTCGTTTAAAACCAATTGTTTGTCACTGTCAAAACTTAATGTGCTTTCAAAAAGGTTAGCCGATTCAAAATACGGATGCCATCCCAAAGTAAAAGGAAATGTTTTATTATCGGTATTTTTTATAGTCACATTTAAATCTAAAGACGTCGCCGTTAACACATATTCCAATTGAATCGCAAAAGTATATGGGAATCCTTCAGATTCGTTTTTTTCTAAGTATTCCAATTTTACTGAAGCTTGATTATCATCAGCAACTTGTTCAATAATTTTAAAAGTTTTATTGAATACCAAACCGTGCAGTGCATTGTTATTTCCCGGTTCGTTTATTGGAAATTGAAACGTTTCGTCTTCAAAAGTATAAGTGCCATTGTCTATTCGGTTTGCAAAAGGAAATAAAATCGATGATGCGTAAGTATCGGAATAGGGTAGCGGGTCTAATGAAGTAATTAATGATTTTCCATTTAAAGTTAATGCTTGGAGGCTGGCACCCAGACTGGTATATATTTTTGCGGAGGTTTGAATTGAGGAATTCTCAATTTCAATATATTCTAAACCATTAGAATTATCCGTTTTAAGATTTATGTTGTACAATTTTGTTGAATTAACAGATTAAGAACTACAAATATACTAACTAAATATTGAATAATAATGTGTTATAAACGTATTTTTTACGCTTAATTAAAATGGTTTTTTTTGAATAATTCAGTGTTTGCTGTAGATTATTAAAAAAAAGCCCGTAAACGAATTTACGAGCCTTTAAATTATGATAATAAACGTGTTTATTGCTTTTGAAATTTTTTACTGAATACCAGAAATAATACACCACACATTAGCCATGTTGGCAAAGTAACAAACGATAAAAAGATATCGAATTGAATGGAAATAAAATAGAACAACCCAAAACTAATTGCCCAGGCAAAAAGTACTGATTTGTTAAACTTAATTCCTGCGTGCTCGGCATAGTTTTTAATGATACCATATTTTTTTGCAAAGAAATGCTCGAATACAATTACTGCTCCAATAGGTGCTAAAATAAATCCGTAGAAAGCAACAAAATCTAATAATTTCATGGCGAATGCAGGGAATATTCCAGCTAAAGTTGCAATGGTACCTGCTATAATGGTTACCCAGAACGTTGATACTTTTGGAATAATTGCTTGAAACGCTAAACCAGCTCTGTAGATGGTTGGGTTAGCTGTTGTCCATCCAGCCAGAATTACAGCAATGATACCGAATACACCAATAGCGTTATATGCTAAAGGGCCTGGAGCTACCGAAGGAGCCTGACCAGTTCCTAATAAAGCCTGGGCTTCTGGAGACTGTAAATACACAGCATATAATAAACAAGCAGCAATCCAAGCCATGTAGTGACCTACATACATACCTGCAGCTGTTGTCCATCCTGAACTTGCCTTTTTTGCAAAACGGAATACCGATAAATCAGACATACCAATATGCATAGCTGCATTTGCAAACCAAGACCAGATAACCACGTGCCAGAAGGTGTATTTAATTTGTCCAGGAAATGGTTCTGAACCTTCTCCCCAGATATTCCAGAAATCGGAAAAGCTTTCAACTCCTAACTGATTTAATGCCACAATACCACAGGCTAAAAACGCCAAAACAATAATAGGAGACATGTAATTTGCTGCTTTCGATACGGTATCATAACCACGAGCTGCGATAATTGAAATCACAGCACCAATAGCCAATACGATAACAATCCATGTTACGCCGTTAGGCATGGTATCGGTTAGTTTTGGCATTGGCATATCAAAAGGGATACCTACCGCTGTTGCTGAAACGGTAATCATGGAACCTGCAAGAAAGCAGAATAAAATTCCGTTAGCTAAATTGTATACAGTAACTAAGTTTTTACCGCTTATTTTTTCTAATTGAAAATATAAGGTTAAACGGTTTTTTACCGCAACTTCAGCAGTAAGGAAACGCCAGCTTAATACGGCTAACAAGTTTCCTAAAAGTAAGCCTATAATTAAATCGAAAGCACTAACTCCGGCAGTTAAAAACAGGGGGCCGATTACAAATTCGGTACCTGCGGCATGCTCACCGGCATACATACCTAAAAAGCTTTTCCAGCCTTTTAATTTTGATTGCGGGACAGGGGTTCTCTCAAACTCCCCTCCAGCAATATCTTCTATCATGTCTTCTTCTTGATGATATTGTGTCATATATGTTAGTTTAGTTAATTGTTTATTTATGTTAAAAATTTCTTTCTTAATTCTTCTACCTGATCGTCGTTAATAGGCACCATATTACCTAAAGAAGTTCCTAAAACAATAGATTTAGCACTAAATTCGGCAACTTCAAGGTAGTCGAATGTTTGTAATAATTTATCGCCCGTAACAATCACAGAATCGTTTTCAATAATTAAAGCTGTTGTACAATCGTCGATAATCTGAGAGTTGTTATTCGCTTTAAAATGCGTACCGTATTCCACCATTGGTATATCCTGTAAAAAGATCCAGCTTTCCGGAATGGTTCTCACGTTTAAATACGATTTAGTCACCGAGAATGCCATTAAATAAGGCGATTGCGTCATGATAATGGAATTCACCTTCGGATTACGTTTATAGATTTCCTGATGTATCCATGTCGCTCGACTAGGGTTTTTACCAGCTTCTCGTTGTCCGTCTTTAATTTGAACAATATCTTCAATAGCCATATCCCAACGATTTACGTGAGTAGGGGTAATTAGGAAATCATCCCCTTTCCAGCGCATAGAAACGGTTCCGTAAGAGCTTATCATTAAACCTTGTTCACAAGAACGTTTTACGATGTTACAAATCTCTAAACGCTTTTCAACTTCATCCGATGGATACTCGGTTGCAGCCATTTCAGGAAGTGTCGATTGGGTTTGTGATTCAAACTGTTCTATCTGTTCATCTGTGAGGTAATTGGGCGTGCCAATTTGAGATCCGTATAAAATGGTGCGAGCACACAGCTCTAAAGCTTCAAAGCGCTCGAAAGCATCATTTAAATCGCTTCCACCTAAAACAGTTCCGTGGTTTTCCATGATAACTGCTTTAAATCCTTTTTTAAATTCTTCAGCAATAACATCTCCTAATTTATGACTTCCAGGCAATTCGTAAGGCGCATAACCAATAGGTCCGCAAACGTGTTTAGCTTGTGAAATGATATTGGTATTTGGTATTTGGCGAACAATGCTGAAAGAAACCAACGCTGGTGGATGTGCATGGATTACCGATTTAATATCTGGCCTAATATCATATATGGCTTTATGAAAAGGAAACTCCGACGACGGTTTGTGTTTACCAACCACGGTACCATCCTTCCTGACGCAAATAATATCTGATGCTTTTAGCGATCCTTTATCGATTGCTGAAGGTGTTACCCATATATCACCGTTGTCATCGATGATAGAAATATTACCACCCGAAGTGGTCGTCATGCCCCTTTTGTAGATTCGACTAATAATTTTTGTAATCTGATCTCTGGGGTGCTCCAAATTTAATTTTGAGGCCATATAGATTTAATTTAATGTTAGGCAAATATTAAAACATAACAAGCTATAAGTTTAGGTTAACTGATGATAAACGGTACGTGTTTTTTTAACGAGTAGTTCTTTTTCAGAAATTTAGAATTCAGTTTGCTATCGGAAATAGAAATCGCAGCACCTAAAGCCGATCCCAGTGAAGAATCGGTGGTCCTTAGTTTCATATTTCTGAAATTATGCGATAACAGTTTTATGAATAAATCGTTGTCGCTAAAACCTCCGTCAACATATAAACGTTTGATTTCCTCGTCGCCTATAACATCTTTTATACTCTTAATTTGAAGTTCAACCAGCTCAATCATTAACTGATGGAAGGCTTCCTCAAAATCTTTGTATGGCAGTTTTGTCTCGGCAGGCATATCTTTTGAAGACAGACTTTCCCACTTAAACATGTGTTCAAAATCGTTTACGATTTCTGTATAAATCTCGTAATTGAATTTGATATGACGATGAGTATCTTCAGGAACGTTATAATGTTTATGAAGCTTACTAACCTGAATTTTATATTCGTTACCTAAAAATAAACGCGTTGCTTTAACTGGTTTTCCGTTAATACGCATGTAATTTATTGAATCCTTATCTTTTGTGTCTTCAATAATTGGATGATCTGCAAACGGATTTAAGGTAATGCTCCATGTACCTGTTGATACCAAGACAAATTTCTTTTTAATGCTTCGTACGTAAGGTAATAGAGCAGAAGAACTATCGTGAATACCAACACCAATTTTAATGCGTCGTCCATTATAGTTCATATTTATGCTTGTTTCGGTAGAAACAATGGTTGGAAGAATATGGTGTAATTCTTCTTTGTATACCCACTCGTGGTAATCTTTTTTTGCGTAATCCCATAGTGCGGTATGGCAGCCAATACTGGTGTATTCGCTTAATGGAATTCCGGTAAACACATAACTTAAGTATTGTGGTAGATGTAACGAGTATTTAATTTTTTTGAATATTTCAGGTTTACTGTACTTTAACCAGTACAATTGTAAACCTGAATTTAATAAACTTAAATCGAAACACCCGGTAGTTTTTAAAAACTCCTCTTTAGGGCCGTATTTATCTAAAAATGAATCAACAACTTCCTGATCTAAAGGCTTTGTATAGTTGTAAAGCGGCGTTAATACTTCGCCATTTTCATCTATATGTACAAAACTTGCGCCGTAAGTTGAAAAGTTTATGGCTTTTACATTAAACTCCTGAGCGTCTAAAATGTTTTGAAAAACACTTTTTAACCAGTTTTGAAGCGCTTCTAAATTTTCGGTAGGATGACCATCTTCATCTTCAATTTCCTCGAAACTCGTATATTCTTTATAAACTTCCTTGTAGTCTTTATCGAATAGGAAGAATTTTTTATTGGTTTTTCCTATATCAAATACAGCAGTTACATCTATCATACTCTTATAATCCTGTTGCTACAGTGTGTTTTCCTCTTTCTTCAATTAATGTATCTCTAACACCTAAGGCGCGGTAAGCGTTAATCGGGCTTAAAGCACCACCAGCCAAACGTCTTGCTTCAGCTAAAAGCGGACGAACATCGGTTCTGTAGGCGTCTTGTAAAATTTCCTGACACTTCACAACGTCGTTGTTTAATTGCGCTGCTTTTAATTCAGCTTGATCAACTAATAAGGCTTTAGCGTAAGCTTCCTGAATAGCTTCTAACGATTGGATTAAATCTTCTAACGGATCTTTTACGTTGTGGCTCGCATCAATCATCCAGGCTAAATCAGGGTTTTGAGGATTGTTTTGCATACCGTAAACCAATTCGTTGAAAATTAAGAATAAGGCATAAGGCTTAATACTTCCAACGGTTAAATCGTCGTCACCGTATTTACTATCGTTAAAGTGGAATCCTCCTAATTTACCTTTTAACATTAACACAGAAACAATTTGTTCGATGTTACTATTTGGTAAGTGGTGACCTAAATCTACTAACGAATAGGCTTTTTCTCCACAAGCATTAGCTAACATAAACGATGTTCCCCAATCCTGGATAACCGTGCTGTAGAAATTAGGTTCGTAAGGTTTGTACTCGATTAACATACTCCAGTCCGCAGGCAACCCTTTGTAGATTTCTTTAAGACTGTTTTCTGTATTTTGTAAAGCCGTTTGGAAATTATTTTGCCCAGGGAAACAAGACCCATCAGCTAACCATACTGTTAAACTTTTCGATCCTAACTGGTTTCCTATATTGATAACATCTAAGTTATGTTGAATTGCTTGTTGTCTTACTGCTTCGCTGGTATTGCTTAACGATCCGTATTTATAAGTTTCCTTAGCATCTTTTTGGTCTTGGAATGTGTTCGAGTTAACTGCATCGAATTTAATGTTTAATCCGTTAGCTAATTCTTTAACCGCAGCGTAATCTTGTGGGATATCCCAAGGAATGTGTAATGACACCGCTCCAGCTGTTTGTGTTAACGAGTGAATTAACCCGATATCCTGAATTTTTTGTTCTAAACTTGAAGGCTCACCGTAAAAAGAAAAACGTCCGAAACGTGTTCCTCCAGCACCTAAAGCCCAACTTGGAATAGCTACTTGAAAGTCTTTTAATTTACTTACAATTGCTTCTACATTAGCTCCTTTTTTAGAAAGGTTGTTTGCTAAAAAATCGAAATTTTCCTTGTGTGATTGTAAACCAGATTTATTCGTGTCCTGAATGTGGTTTTGTGATATTTTCATCTGTTAAAAATTTTTTGTTATCTGAATGTTCAAAAAATTTGAATGCATTCAAGAACTCGCATAAATTTTAATCATTTCTACTTGAAGAATTTAAAAATGATAAAATTTAAACTTGTTTCATGTCTTTAATTGTAATTGGTTACTACAAGATACAATCATTTTTTTACTAAGTGAATAAAGAAAATGAAGTATCTGAAATTGAAAAAAAAACTCCCATAGATATTCAACTATGCTATGGAAGTTTTTACAAACTAAAACTAACTATCGTTTATCTTACAAATGCATTAGCCATACCGCCATCTACATTTATAATGTTTCCTGTTGATTTATCTAAGATACCTACGAATGTAAAAACACCGTTAGCAATATCAGCAGGAGTAATGATTTCGTTTAATAAATTTCTTTTTGCATAAAATGCAGGAAGTTCTTCAACGGTGATTCCGTTTGCTTTAGCACGACCTTCGGCCCAAGCACCTTCCCAGATTTTACTTCCAACAATAACACCATCAGGGTTTACGGTGTTCACACGTACTTTATCTTTAGCTAACTCAGCTGCTAATAATCGTACCATGTGTTGTTGTGCAGCTTTAGCTGTACCGTAAGCAACGTTATTTGGCCCAGCAACTAAACCGTTTTTACTTGCTATGGCGATATAATCACCTCCTAAGTTTTGTTGACGAGCAATCGCTGCAAATTGTTTTGCTAAATCGAATTGCCCTTTTACTAAGATGCTTTGTAAAATATTCCAGTCTTTGTCAGTTGTGTCTTCTAAAGATTTAGAGATTGCTAAACCAGCACTGTGTACCACGATATCAACACCACCAAACTCTAAACATGCTTTTTTGTAAGCAGAAGCAATAGATTCAGTATCGGTAACGTCACATACAGCGTAAGTAGACACGTCACGTTTGTAAGTTGCATGTGCTACTTTTAAGCTTTCTTCGTTAATATCTGTTAATACAACGTTAGCACCTTCTTCAGCTAATTTATCAGCGATAGCTTTACCAATTCCACCACCTGCACCAGTAACAAAGGCTACTTTTCGAGATAATGGTTTTTCTTTTGGCATACGTTGTAATTTAGCTTCTTCTAATAACCAGTACTCGATATCGAAAGCTTCCTGTCTTGGTAAAGACGTATATTCTGTAATCGCTTCAGCACCACGCATTACATTAATCGCGTTGATGTAGAATTCACTTGCTACACGTGTTGTTTGTTTGTCTTTCGAGAAACTGAACATACCAACACCAGGGTAAATAATAATTACCGGGTTTGGATCACGCATTGCCGGGCTGTTATCTCTTTTACAAGTATTGTAATAATCTGCGTATTCTTGTCTGTATTGTTCGAAAGCAGGCTCTAATTTAGCAAGCACAGCTTCAGCATCTGATAAATCTTCTTTAGGATCTAATGTTAATACTAAAGGTTGAATTTTTGTACGTAAGAAGTGGTCTGGACAAGAGGTTCCCATTGGCGCTAAACGCTCAAGATCGTTACTGTTAATGTATTCCATTACCACATCGCTGTCAGCAAAGTGACCAATCATTCTGTTTTCAGAAGAACATAAACCTCTTAATAACGGCATTAATTGCGCAGCTTTTTCTAAACGCTCTTCCTGTGGTAAGCTTTCTACTTTTTGTCCACCAAAAACAGATCCTTTTTCTTCAATCTTTTTATTGATGTATTCAGAAGCCATTTCAATAACTTCTAAACTGTTCATATAACATTCGTAAGATGTATCTCCCCAAGTAAATAAACCGTGGCTACCTAAAACGATACCTCTAATTCCAGGGTTGTCAGCTAAACATTTTTCTAATTGTAAACCTAAATCGAAACCAGGACGTTGCCAAGGCACCCATCCCATAGTGTCTCCCCAAATTTCTTTGGTTACTTTTTCGCTGTCTTTTGCAGCAGCAACAGCAATAAGAGCATCTGGGTGTAAGTGGTCGATATGTTTAAAAGGTAATAAACCGTGAAGCGGCGTATCAATAGATGGTGCTTTACTGTCTAAATCATAAATACAGTGGTTAAATAACCCAACCATACGATCTTCATCTGCTAAACCTCCATATACATTTTTTAAATCGCGTAATCTTTCGGTGTATAATCCAGCAATACCAGAGCGTGTTAAGGTACCAATATCTCCACCAGAACCTTTAACCCACATCACTTCAACTTCAGCATTGGTTAACGGATCTTTTTCAATGGTTTTACAACTAGTATTACCACCACCATAGTTGGTAATTCTAAGGTCTGCACCTAATATATTTGAACGGTATAAAAATAAAGCAACCTGGTCGTCACCTAAGCTTTCAGCCTTCTTGTCATCCCAAAGATAATCTACGTATTTAAATTGTTTTTCAAGTGTATTCATGAGAATTTTTAAAATATTTGAACTCAAAATTAAACGAATAGAATATGCTTTCTATCCTGTACTGTACTGTTATTTGAATAAAATTTTATCGAATTGATATTTATTTATAAACAAAACAGCATTATTGTTATAATTTTAGATGTTTTATTATGTGATATTGTTAGTTCTTTGTTTTTTGATTGTCAAAAATTTAAAGAAATAATTATTCTTGTAGTTATTTTAAAAAAAAAGAAGAAACAGTACAGTGCAGTACAGTAATTGTAATGTATATGCTTAAATTTGCTATTCTCATCATGATTTTAATTATTCATAACAATAAATGAACTTATTCAATTTACAAGACAAAGTAGTTCTTGTTACCGGAGGTGGCGGTGTTTTAGGGGGTAGTATGGCCGAATATCTATTACATCAGGGAGCTACAGTAATTATATTACATTACAAACAAGAAACTGTAGATGCAACTGTTGAGCGCATGAAATCTATTAGCAAAAAAGTTGATGGGTATTTATGCAATGTTGTCGACGAGACAAGTCTTCAGGACGTATCTGATGCGGTTATCGCAAAATATGGAAAAATTGATGTGCTTATTAATGCGGCAGGCGGCAATATGCCTGGGGCGACTGTTGGACCAACACAATCATTTTTCGATATTAATATGGATGACTTTAAAAAGGTTGTCGATTTAAATTTATTTGGAAGTATTATTCCTTCTATCGTTTTTGGTAAGGAAATGGTAAAGAGCAAATCGGGAGTGATTATCAATATTTCTTCAATGGCTGCCGACAGAGCCATCACGCGTGTAGCAGGTTATTCAGCATCAAAAGCTGCAATTGATAATTATACTAAATGGTTGGCGGTAGAGTTAGCCACAAAATACGGAGATGGCTTACGAGTTAATGCTATTGCACCAGGATTTTTTATTGGAAACCAAAACCGAGCTTTATTGTTAAATGAAGACGGAAGTTACACAGATAGAGGTAATACAATCATAAACAATACGCCAATGAAACGCTTTGGTGAAGCTGACGAGTTGCACGGAGCATTACATTATTTATGTTCTGATGCCTCAAAATTTGTGACCGGAATTGTTATTCCTGTTGATGGTGGATTTAGCGCGTTTAGTGGGGTTTAATTTTTATTCAGATTTAAAAGAAAATGCAAGAAACATTTAGATGGTTTGGAGTCTCAGACTCTGTAAAATTATCAGATATAAAACAAGCAGGAGCAACAGGTGTTGTAACAGCTTTACACCATGTATCAAACGGTGAAGTATGGGAAGTTGAGGAAATTCAGAAAGTAAAAACACTTATTGAAGATGCCGGTTTAGTATGGAGCTTTATCGAAAGTATTCCTATTCACGAAAACATCAAATTACGCAAAGGCGATTATTTACAACGTATAGAAAACTACAAGCAAAGTTTACGCAATGTAGCGGCTTGTGGTATTAAAAACGTGTGTTATAATTTTATGCCGGTTTTAGACTGGACACGCACACAACTGTTCTGGAAATTAGAAGATGGTAGTACGGCGTTACGTTTCGATAAGGTTGAAATGGCAGTTTTCGAAAAATTCATCATGGAGCGTGAAGGGGTAGAGGAAGCTTATACTTCTGAAATTCTGGCTTTAGCTGAGACACGTTTTGCAGACATGTCTGCTGAAGAAAAACAAGCACTTGAAGACAATGTTTTAAAAGGCTTACCAGGAACAGTTGATGATTTAACGATTCCGGTGTTTAAAGACATGATTGCCCAGTACGATAACTTATCACACGCCGATTTAAAAGCGAATTTATCGTTTTTCTTGAATGAAGTCATTCCGGTATGTGAAGAGAACGGCATTGTTATGGCTATTCATCCAGACGATCCGCCAATGGACATTATGGGCTTACCGCGTATCATTAAATCGGAAGCTGATTTAACCGATTTAGTAAACTTTATCGATAGCCCGTCAAACGGCATCACATTTTGTACCGGGTCGTTAGGTGCAAATCCGGATAACGATTTACCAAGCATGATTAGAAAATTTGCCGATCGCATTCACTTTTTACACCTTAGAAATGTAAAACGCGAAGACGATGGTAGTTTTTACGAGGACAATCACTTGGACGGTTCTACCGATATGTACGAGGTTGTAAAAGCTGTTTTAGAAGTAGAAAAACAAAGAAATATACAATTACCAATGCGTCCTGATCACGGCCACCAAATGCTAAGCGATTTAGAAAACAAAAAAGCGTATGCGGGTTATACGGCGATTGGTCGTTTACGTGGTTTAGCAGAATTACGTGGTTTAGCGCTTGGGATTTCAAGAAGTAATAATTAGTAATTAAAAAGCATTAATATGAAAGTCGGTTTATTTATACCGTGTTATATAAATCAACTCTATCCGCAAGTCGGCATCGCATCATTAGAACTTCTTGAAAAATTAGGAGTCGATGTGGAGTATCCGTTAGGGCAAACCTGTTGTGGGCAGCCATTAGGAAATTCAGGATACGAAGACGATTCTAAAGGAACTTGTCAGTTGTTCGTTGAAAATTTTAAAAACTACGATTATATCGTAGGACCTTCGGGAAGTTGTGTGTATCATGTGAAAAAGCATTTCGATATTTTAGAACAAACCGAAGATGTGAAACGCGTTCGCGAGAACACCTATGAGTTGTGTCAGTTTATATATCAGGTACTTGGTAAAACCGATTTAGGAGCGTCTTTTCCTCATAAAGTAGGTATTCATAAAAGTTGTCACGGCTTACGTGGATTACGATTAGGTTCATGTTCAGAGCGTATGGATCCACATTTTTCAACCGAAGAAAATCTACTAAAAGAAGTTAAAGGTTTAGAACTTAAAACCTTAAATCGCGCCGATGAATGTTGCGGATTTGGAGGAACATTCTCGGTATTTGAAGAAGCCATTTCTGTAAAAATGGGAAAAGACCGTATTCAGGATCATATTGATAGTGATGTAGAAGTGATTACCGGAGCCGACCATTCGTGTTTAATGCATTTGGAAGGTTTAATCAATAGAAATAAGCAGCCACTTAAGGTGATGCACATAGCAGAAATTTTAAACAGCAGTATCTAATTATGGCACACGCAGAAGCAGCAGCAAAATTTAATGAAAACGAGGCTAAGGTAAACTGGCACGATAAAGCCTTATGGTTTGTAAGGCAGAAACGTGATAAACAGGCGCATAAAATACAAGGTTGGGAACAACTTCGTGACTATGCATCGGCACTAAAGGCTAATGTGTTATCGAATTTAGATAACTATTTGGTGCAATTTGAAGAAAACGCAAAAAAGAATGGGGTTACGGTACACTGGGCAGCAAACGCCGAAGAGCATAATAAAATTGTTCACAGCATTCTTCAAAAACACAATGCCAAGAAGATTGTAAAAAGTAAATCGATGTTAACTGAAGAGTGTCATTTAAATCCGTTTCTGGAAGCCAATGATATTGAAGTTATCGACACCGATTTAGGAGAGCGTATTGTGCAGTTAGCACAAGAGCCACCGAGTCATATTGTGTTACCGGCCATTCATAAAACCAAAGAAGAAGTTGATGAATTATTTCAGGAGCATTTAGGCACCAAGCCAAGTGGAGGAAATCCTGAATATCTAACTCGTGAGGCAAGAAAGCATTTAAGAAATAAGTTTTTGCAAGCCGATGCGGCGATAACTGGTGTTAATTTTGCCGTTGCCGATACCGGTGGATTTGTGGTATGTACCAACGAAGGAAATGCCGATATGGGAGCACACTTAGCTAAAGTGCATATTGCCTGTATGGGAATGGAAAAGTTAATTCCGCAAGAAAAACACTTAGGTATCTTTTTACGTTTGTTAGCAAGAAGTGCTACGGGGCAACCTATAACGACTTATTCATCTTATTTCAACAAACCTGAAGAAGGAAAAGAAATGCATATCGTTATTGTTGATAACGGAAGAACGGAGCAGTTAAGTCGAGAGGATTTCAGACGATCGCTACACTGTATTCGTTGTGGTGCTTGCATGAATACCTGTCCGATTTACAGACGTAGTGGGGGGCATAGTTACGATGCAACCATTCCGGGACCTATCGGCTCTATTTTATCACCAGGAAAAGATTTAACTAAACACAGTTCGTTACCTTTTGCTTCTACACTTTGCGGGTCTTGTAGCGATGTATGTCCAGTAAAAATTAATATTCACGAACAGTTGTATAAATGGCGACAAATTATCGTTAAAGATGTGCCACAACCATTTGTAAAAAAGAACATTATGAAAGCTGTGGGGAGTATTTTGGCGAAACCAAAGACGTATGATTTTGTTGGAAAGTCCACGCGTTTTATGCTGAAAAATACGCCAAAGTCATTAATCAATTCAAAAATTAATACCTGGGGGCATGCCAGAGATTTGCCAGAAGTAAAAGGTGATAATTTTGAAGAATGGTACAAAAAAAAGACAGAAAAATGAGTAGAGAATCTATATTAAATGCGGTAAAAGCCAATAAACCGGAAGCCTTACCATTACCAGATATCGATTTAAGTGTTTTTGATGAAGACATTAATTTAATTGAACGCTTTAAAGAAAATATTGAATTTGTTGGCGGACGTCTTTTAGAATTAGATGGATTAGATACCCTTGATATAGAAATAAAGGCGTTATATCCTGAAGCAACTAAAATTGTTTCATGCATGAAGGAATCAGCCTTAGGTACAGTTCCTGTTTCAAAAGATACCGATCCGCATACGCTTGAGGACATCGATTTAACCATTATAAAAGGAAATTATGCCGTTGCTGAAAATGGAGCGGTTTGGGTATCAGAAGACGATATTATTGTTCGTGCTTTACCTTTTATTACCAACGATTTAATTTTGGTAGTCCCTAAAAATGCTGTTAATTTGCATATGCACCAGGTTTTTGATGCCATTTCAGAGCGTGAAAGAACTTTTGGAGTCTTCATTTCTGGACCTTCAAAAACAGCAGATATCGAACAATGTCTGGTGGTTGGTGCTCACGGTGCTATCAGTTTAACCGTCGTTCTTTATTAGAACATAGAAAAAAGGATAAGTTTTATTTTATCCGTAGATATCGCTTAAACGTTTAAGCATTGAAATTATTAAAAAAATTAAAACTATAAATTATGTCAGTTAGTTATGAATCGCGTTACGCATCGAGCCCACAAGGTGTTAAAGGCTACGATACAGCGCAATTAAGAAACGAGTTTTTAATTGAAAATCTTTTTGAAGCCGATAAACTAAATTTAGTGTATTCACACTACGATCGTTTTATTACGGGAGGTGTATTGCCGGTTTCTAAATCAGTGTCGTTAGATGCTATCGATCCCCTTAAGGCAGAATTCTTTTTACAAAGAAGAGAGCTTGGTATTATTAATATTGGTCAAACAGGAACAGTAACTGTAGACGGAACGGTATACGAGTTAAATCATAAAGAAGCGTTATACGTAGGACAAGGTAATAAAGAAGTGGTATTTGCAAGTGCATCGGCAGATAGTCCTGCAATGTTCTACTTAAATTCAACACCTGCTCACAAAGCATATCCAACAAAGAAAATTGGAACCGATGATGTAGAGGTAATCGAATTAGGTGCTCCTGAAACAGCTAATGCACGTACCTTAAGAAAGTACATAGTAAACAGCGTTGTTGATGTATGTCAATTACAAATGGGAATGACGTCTATTAAAGTTGGAAGTAGCTGGAATACGATGCCGGCTCACGTTCACGACCGTAGAATGGAAGTGTATTTCTATTTCGAAATCCCTGAAGGACAATCGGTTTGTCACTTTATGGGAGAACCACAGGAAACAAGACACATCTGGATGCAAAACAATCAGGCGGTAATTTCTCCACCATGGTCTATTCACTCAGGTTCGGGTACAAGTAATTACTCGTTTATCTGGGGTATGGCAGGTGAGAATTTAGATTACGGCGATATGGATGTTTGTGCTATTCCAGAATTGAGATAGTAGTTTAGTAAAGATTTAAAAAAAGGCGTTGAAACTTAGTTTTAACGCCTTTTTTAATTTGTAGTACTTTATGTGGTTAAAAATGAGTAAATTAAGATGTTTTTAATATCGCCAATATGAAACATTTTGCAACCTTATTTTTTGTGCTAAATAGCTTTTTGGTTTTAGCTCAAGATCCGTTTTTAACGGTAACTTCCAACGATTCCATAAATAATCAGCCACGTATTAAATCCAGTTTGGGAGTTAATATGAAACTGAATGGTTATATGGATATTTTTGGAGGCTTAAATGATAATGAGACGTTTAATGTCGGACTTATTAATGTATTTGGAACTGAAGAAGAAAAAAGTCTTAAAGCCGATTTGTATCAAACACAACTAAGGTTAACCACCCACATGGTGCAGAAAAACGGCAATGTGATTAAAGCGGTTGTAGAGTCGGATTTTTGGGGAGGAAATGGCAAAATGAGGTTGCGAAAGGCCTATGTAGAAACGGAACACTGGCAAATAGGGCAGATGTGGAATAATTTTAGTGATGAAGACATCTGGCCGGATATTATGGAACTGGAAGGTCCTCCGTCAGGCGTTTGGCTTAGAACACCACATGTGAAATATAAAAACACATTTGGAAATCCTCACTGGATTTACGAAGCCAGTATCGAGGCACCAATTGCTACAAGTTTTACTTATGCCGAATTTCAGCCATTAGTTGACGAAGCCGATCAGTTTATGCCTGATTTAACTTTTGCAATTAAATATCAAAAGGATTGGGGACATCTTAGATTGTCATCCATTTTAAGAAGTGTACGTTATAAGTTAAATGATGAATTGGATAAATTTACAGGTTATGGAGTAAGTTTTAGTGGTAATTACAAACCTGGTTTAAATAATTTACAGTTTCAGTTGGTAGGCGGTAAAGGGATTTCGGCATATTTAACAACAGTTTCTGGAGGTGGCTATGATGGGTATCCAACAGGAAATAATCAAATAAAAGCGACACCTGCTTTTGGAGGATGGGCTTCATATGGATATTTCATTACAAAAAAATTACATACTAACGTTGTGTTTGGGGCATCGCAATTTAAGTTAGATGATTCCGAGCGACTCATTATTCATGAAGCTTTAGAAGATACTACGGTGTTCGTCGAAGGTGATTTTCTGCACAAACATTATTATGGTATATTTAATATGATGTATGATGCTTATGAACGCATGACTGTTGGTTTGGAATTAGATTATGGTATAAAAACATTGGAAATTGATGGTCAGGTTAATGATGTGGCGCAATCCATTGACAAAAGTCGGGATGCGATGCGCATTAGTTTTGGTTTTATGTATAATTTTTAAGAGAAACCAGGAGTCTTTTATATTTAATTTATAGCAATTCTAAGTCAAAATTAAGTTACATTTATAGAGCAATTTATTCTGTAATTTTAAAAGATAAATATTTTGACTAACCCCATTATAACTCGAGCTTTGTCAAGCTTAATCTGTGGTTTCTTTTCAATTGTTTTATTGGTTTCTTGCAAAGAAGAAAAAAAGTATGAGGCTATAACTCATGATGATATTTTTACATCTACTGCTTTAATTCCTGATAATCATTTTTTAGGTGATGAAACCTGTAAAACCTGCCATAATACAGAATTTGAGGAATGGCAGGGTTCTCATCATGATAAAGCCATGCAAATTGCTGATAGTTTATCGGTTTTAGCTGATTTTAAAGGGGAAACATTTACCAGTCAGGAAGTCACTTCGCGATTCTATAGAAAGGATAGTGATTATTATGTGCATACCGAAGGGCCAGATGGTACATATCAGGATTATAAAATAGTTTACACCTATGGTTTAACACCATTGCAACAGTATATTGTACAATTTCCCAATGGAGCCTATCAGTGTTTAAGTACGGCATGGGATTCGGTTGAAAACAAATGGTTCAATTTATTTCCGGATTTTAGAGTCGTTCATGAAGAGTGGTTACACTGGACCAATAAAGGATTAAACTGGAACACCATGTGTTCCGATTGTCATTCAACAAACGTTAGAAAAAATTACGATCTTAAAGCTGATAGTTACGATACAAAGTATGCCTTAATTAATGTGAATTGTGAAGCTTGTCATGGGCCAGGAAAACAACATGTTGATGATGTTAAACGGTTAGGGGATGCTTACGCACCAACAGGAACCATGAAAATGACGAGCAGAATAGCACCAAAACAATTGGTTGATGAATGTGCTCGTTGTCACGCCCGTCGCGAGCAGTTCACCGAAAATTATAATTACGAAGGCACGTTTTTAGATCATTATTTTCCGCATTTAATTGTAGAACCCCAATACTATCCTGACGGACAAATTTTAGATGAAGATTATGTGTATACTTCCTTTCTGCAAAGTAAAATGTATAAAAACGATGTAGCGTGTAATAGTTGTCATAATACGCATTCCTTAAAATTAAAAATGGAAGGGAACGCTCTGTGTACGCAATGCCATACACCAACAAAGTACAATACACCTGAGCATCATAAACACGACATGGGAACCGAGAGTGCAGAATGTATTAATTGTCACATGCCAGGGCGCTATTATATGGGAAATGATTTCAGACGCGATCATAGTTTTAGAGTGCCTCGTCCCGATTTAAGTTTGAAATATAACACGCCAAACGCTTGTGTTGGTTGTCATGAAGGTAAAGACAATACATGGGCCTGGGAATCTTTTCAAAAATTATATGGAACGGTAGATTCACTGCATTTTTCAGATAAGTTAGCTCCCGGTGTTTTAGGAGTTGCTCATGCCGATGCAGGTCTGATTGATTTAATTCACGATACCTCAGAAAACGAACTGGTAAGGGCTTCGGCGTTGCGTGCCTTATCAAATTATGATGTTCAACAGCATTTAGATGAATACATTATGCGATTAAATGATGCATCACCTATGGTTCGTGCAACAAGTGTAGATGTGTTGAGTAATATTAATACTAATGATTATATAAATTATTTGCTACCCCTTTTAGAAGATCCAAAAAGAACAGTTCGTGTTAAAACATTTTATGCACTGGCAGGTGTTAGCGAACTTCAAATTCCAGAGAAATATAAAGCCTCTTACAAAAAAGTAAAAAAGGAGTTTGATACTTACTTAGAGGTGAATACGGATTTTGCTGGCGGATTAGCTAGAAAGGGTAATTATTACATTAAACTAGGTAATTTACAACAGGCTATTTTTTATTATGAAAAAGCTCTGGAAGTTGATAATCTGGAGAATAATATAAGATTAACCTTAGCTAATTTATATTACAATACCGGCGATTACAAAAAAGCAGAAGACACATTTAAACTTATTATTCAGCAAGAACCAGATTATGGTTCAACCTATTATTCTTTAGCATTATTATTAGCTGAATTAAATAGGGAGGAGGAAGCCATTTCGTATTTAGAGCAAACCATTACCAAAATGCCTGATAATATTAGAGCCTACTATAATTTAAGCCTAATCTACGATAAATTAAATCAACCTAATAAAGCTGAATCAACTTTAGCAAAAGGTTTAAAAGCAGATCCAAATAACGAGAGTCTGTTATATGCTTTAGCATATCATTATCTGAATCATAATAATACAAATAAAGCTAAAAATATAGCGAAACGATTGGTAGAATTATATCCAAACAATCAGCAGTATTTGGCATTTTATCAGCAGTTATTAGCTATATAAGGGAATGACGTTATAATAGACATTTACTAAATCTATCGCTATAATAGATGTAAATTATACATTTAATCTTAAAAATTGTTAAAAATTCCAAACTTACATCACAAATATACTGTTTAGTATAGCACTATCAGCTAAAATTAATATGTTTGTGTTCGAACACATTTTAATCAATATGAAATGAGCCATAGCACAAAAGGATTATTGGCGAATGACATCTGTCTGATAAAAACAACATAATTTAACTAGATGAAAAACAACTTAACAAACTTAACTCTCTTTTGTTTTACAAATTTACTCTTCGCCCAGGAGTTACCTAACGATTTGAAGCATTACATTCAAAATCCGCAGGTAATTTCAGAGAATAAAGAAGACACACACACAACGTTTTATTCATTTTCTTCTGAAAATGATGCTTTAAAAAATAACTGGAAAACTTCTGCAAACTATCTTAGTTTAGATGGACTGTGGAAATTTAAATGGGTTCGTAAACCTGCAGACAGACCTCAGGATTTTATGAAACCTGAAGTTGATGTGACAGGCTGGGATGATATTAAAGTACCGGCGAACTGGGAGGTTGAAGGTTATGGCGTGCCTATTTATGTAAACCATCAATACGAGTTTGCCGATTATAAAGCTCCGGTTTCAAGTGAAATTACTTTTACAGATAAAATTTATCCGTCTAATCCGGGGCAAGTACCATTTGATTACAATCCGGTAGGGTCGTATAGAAGAACGTTTACAGTAAGTAAAGGCTGGGATGAGAAAGAAGTGTTTCTGCACATTGGAGCCATGAAATCGGGAGGTTTTGTCTGGATTAATGGAAATTACGTTGGGTATTCTCAAGGGAGCAAACTTCCGGCAGAATTCAATATTTCAAAGTATTTAAAGGAAGGAGAAAACACTATAGCGCTTCAAATTTTCAGATGGACAGACGGTTCTTATTTAGAATGTCAGGATTTCTGGCGTATCAGTGGTATAGAACGTAGTGTTTATGTATATGCTCAGCCCAAAGCACGTATAAAGGATTTTGAGGTTATGGCAACCTTAGATGGTGCTTATACTACAGGTTTATTAGACCTTACGGTAGCTGTTAATAATGCAGATGTAAAATCGAAAACAGTTGATGTTTTTTATGAGGTTTTAGATAATAAAGGTTCGGCGGTTGCAAAAGGAAACCAATCGGTAAAAGTGCCTTCCGATGGAACCATTAATGTGAATTTAAAAACGCAAATTTTTAATGCCCTGCCGTGGACAGCCGAAACACCAAATCTATATCAGGTGGTCGTGACGACTAAAGAAAAGGGGAATATTTTAGAATCAACTTCCTCAAAAGTTGGGTTTAGAACCGTTGAAATTAAAAACGGATTGTTACGTGTAAACGGACAGGTTATTACCTTAAAAGGTGTAAATACGCAAGAGCATAATCCTGAAACCGGACACGTGGTTAGTGAAGAGCAGATTTTAAAAGACATTCAGCTTTGGAAAGAAAATAACATTAACGCTGTTCGTTTAAGTCATTATCCACAACAGGAGAAGTTTTATGAATTATGTGATATCTATGGTATTTATGTAGTAGATGAAACCAATATAGAATCACACGGTATGTACTACGGAGACCATTCACTTGCAAAAGTAGAAAGTTGGGAAAAAGCACATGTCGATCGTATGATTCGTATGGTAGAGCGCGATAAAAATCATCCGTCTGTAATTATTTGGTCTATGGGTAACGAGGCTGGAAATGGTATTAACTTTTTTGCAGGTTACAAAGCCATAAAAGCACACGATAAACAAAAACGTCCGGTACAATATGAGCGTTCCTATAAAGATGTCGATGGTAATTTATTCGATATGGACGAGAATACCGATATTATTGTGCCTCAGTATCCGTCTCCAGCGTCTTTTGAAAATATTGGAAGATCGAAAACCGATCGTCCGTTTATACCTTCAGAATATGCTCATGCTATGGGGAACAGTACTGGGAACTTTCAGGATTACTGGGATGTGATTGAACAACACGAAAATTTACAAGGAGGTTTTATTTGGGATTGGGTCGATCAGTCCATTTGGAAAACCAACGAAAAAGGTGAGAGGTATTATGCTTATGGAGGTGATTTTGGTGAAGGCATGCCAACCGATAATTCTTTCCTTAATAACGGACTTATTTTTCCGGACCGTACAGCACACCCTGGATTATATGAAGTTAAGAAAGCACATGAATTTATTAACTTTAAAAACAAGGGCATCAACGGCGATAATCAGGTTAGAGTTTTAATTGAAAATTTATATGATTTTACAAATCTTGATAAGTTCGACATTAAAGCAAAAATTAAAGCCGATGGCGAAGTTTTAGATACGTTTAATGCAGGTAGTATTGCTGTAGAACCACATACAGGTAAATTGGTAAGAGTACCATTGAGTAATATTGAATTTAAAGAAAATACCGAGTATTTTTTAGAGATAGAAGCCATTCTTAAAGAGGATTGGGGTATTTTAAAGGCAGGTTACACGGTGGCACACGAGCAGATTTTATTAGGCAGAAAGCTGAAATGGCAAGAAGAAGTTATAGCAACAGATAAGGCTGTTAAGGTTAATGAAACTAAAGATGTATTAGAACTTTCGGGTGATGATTTTAAATTAGTATTTGATAAAGCTTCAGGTAAAATGGAATCATATGTTTTTGCCGGTGAAGAACTAATTAAAGACCAAAACGGACCAAAACTAAACTTTTGGCGCGCACCAACCGATAACGATTTTGGTAACCGTATGCAGGAAAGAAATATAGCCTGGAAAGAGGCTTCGTTAAACTACAAAGTAGCTTCGTTTACAACAGATAAATCAGAAAACGGAAAAGTAACTGTAAATGTGACTTATAATTTGCCAGGTGTTGAAACAACTTTTGTGTCTGTATATTCAGTATTTGCGAATGGAGTTGTAAAAATTGATAACACGCTAAATACAACAACATACGAAGCCGATATACCTAGAATGGGCATGCGCATGCAATTACCGAAGGCATTTAGTAAGATGACATATTATGGACGCGGACCATGGGAAAATTATACCGACAGAAAAGCTTCAGCGTTTGTAGATGTCTATGATTCTTCAGTATCCGATCAGTATGTGCCGTATATTCGTCCTCAGGAAAACGGATATAAAACCGATGTGCGTTGGGCAGCTTTTGCCAATTCAGATAACAATGGTTTGCTTGTAGTGTCTTCCGTAGGTAATAAAAAAGACTTAGGTTTAAGTGCGTTACATATGCTTAATGAAGATTTTGATGCTACCGATGGTTTAAATTATGCTGTTGAAAAGAAAGTAGAAAAGCATGCAACCAAAGACGAGAACTATAGCGATGGTATGCCTGAAGTGAATAAAAGCAAGCATACTATTGATATTATTGAACGCGATTTAGTTCAGTTAAATATCGATATGGACCAACGAGGTCTTGGAGGAGATAACAGTTGGGGAGCAAAACCTCAAAAGGAATATATGTTAACAGGAAACCATGTAAATACCTATAGTTTCTATATGATTCCGTTTAAAAATGGAAACAAAGAAAAGTTTATCGAACTATTTAAATCGGTTTACACGATTAAATAAATTTTAACTCTTAAGAATTTAAAAAATCCGTAGTTGTTTTTAACTACGGATTTTTTTGTTTAATATGCGCCTTTAAATCTTGCCCTCAAATCATTCTAATAGAACAAGTCACTAATAATTATCAATTATTACTATTTTTATTTTATGCTCTCACAGGATTCAGATATAGTAGATCGTCTTAAAAAAGGGGATAAGAAGGCTTTAACTGAGCTTTACGATAGCTATTGGAAGCCTCTATATATCAGTTCCTATAATCTTCTTAAGGATAAAGAACTCTGTGAAGAAATCATTCAAGATGTTTTTATTGATGTCTGGAATTATAGAGACAATCTTCAAATTAAAATATCATTAAAATCGTATTTATATGCTTGTGTAAGATATAAGGTGTTTAGCGAATTTCGAAAAAATAAAATTCAGCGTGTAGAATTATTTGAAGGACTAAACGATCGATTTCAATATGCTACGCCCGAAACCAAACTGATGCATGAAGAGTTGGTGATGCAAATAGATACGATTGTTAAGACTCTACCCGAACGTTGCCGGGAAGTCTATATTTTAAGTAGAAATGAGCAATTAAGCCATAAAGAAATTGCCGAAAAACTAGGCATTTCACCAAAAACAGTTGAGAATCACATCACATTGGCTTTAAGAACCATCCGTTCGTCGCTAGGATACTTGTTAAGTATAGAAATGCTGTATTTTATACATTAATCGATATTCCTTTTTTCGCAGTATTACTTTCTTTATTTGAAAAATAATTCAGTGTTATCCCTTTAATTACTGAGGGTTTGTCGTGTTTGTAAATAAAAAGTTAATTTTTTTTTAAATTTCATTAGGGGATAGGTCTTTTATTCTACACATAAAAGATGAACCCAGTTATTTAAAAATATTTTAATGGACAATACCGAAATGAATAATAAGTTTTTC
Organism: Aestuariibaculum lutulentum; assembly: GCF_032926325.1. Classification (NCBI taxonomy): domain Bacteria; kingdom Pseudomonadati; phylum Bacteroidota; class Flavobacteriia; order Flavobacteriales; family Flavobacteriaceae; genus Aestuariibaculum; species Aestuariibaculum lutulentum. The sequence goes on along the minus strand of NZ_CP136709.1, from coordinate 3,547,560 downwards.
CGAAGATTGATAGAACGCTATCTTGAAGGGGAAACGACGGCCGATGAGTTAAAGCTCTTGGTTAATTACTACGAAAGTTTCCAAAAGGAAAATGAGTGGGTTGAAGCCTTAGGGCCAGAAGACGTTATTAAAGAACGGATGTTGGTTAACATCTTGGAAGCGATAAAAGATGATGAAGAAATTAAGCAGCCAAAGGTGATTTCTATATTTAGGTCTGCTTATGTAAAATATGCGGTTGCAGCTTCAATATTAGCATTTGTAGCAATCTATACAATTATAAATAAAGGGACAGACTTTATAGTTCAAGAGGACGCTGTTGTTAATACGAGTATTGAAGTAGGAACCAATAAAGCGGTATTAACCAGAGAGGATGGTTCTAACATTACTTTAGAAAAAGGAGAGCAACTTGCCTTTGATAATTTAGAAAGTAATGGAGAAGAACTTGTTTATACTAATAAAGAGACAGCATCAAAAGCCATTGCCTATAATTATTTAACCATACCAAGAGGCGGACAATTTTTCGTAAAACTATCTGATGGTACTCAGGTTTGGTTAAACTCCGAATCGAAATTAAAATACCCGGTTACTTTTGTAGATGGCGAAAAACGTATGGTGGAACTTTTGTATGGTGAAGCCTATTTTGACGTGTCTCCAAGTACAGCTCATAAAGGTTCGAAATTCATGGTAACCAATAACAATCATGAAATAGAAGTATTAGGAACCGAATTTAACGTTAAAGCCTATAACAACGAATCGAATATAACCACCACTTTAGTAGAAGGAAAGGTAAATATTAAGTATCAAGGGGAAGATCATATCTTACTTCCAAATCAGCAATCTGTATTAGATCGTAGTACCAACACCATAACATTTAATGAGGTTGATGTATTTCACGAAATTTCATGGAAAGAGGGCATTTTTAGTTTCAATAATAAAACCTTGAAAGAGATTATGATGGTATTGTCGCGATGGTATGATTTTAATGTAGAGTTTAAGAATAAAGATGTTGAAAATGAACTATTTGTAGGGACTCTGGGTAAAGATGAAAAAATTGAAAATATACTTCAGAATTTAAAAGAATTAGGAATCATAAATAAATATGAATTTCATGAGAAAAACATAAGTATTGAATAAAAAAAAAAGGGAGCTAAGTTTAAACATTTGGCCGTGTAGCAACTTTCTCCCTCTTGTATGTATTAATTAAAGTAATGTCTAACTAACACAAAACAAATTTATGAAAATTAAATTAACTAACTATCGCTATCTAATACGAAAGCGATTACCCTTATGCATTATGAGAGTATTTATCTTTTTGTTGTGCGCAACGGTTTTTGGGTTTAATCCGAATACATCCTTTTCACAGGAAAAAGTATTCATTAATCAAAACCAGTCTGTTTCAGTAGATGAAATGTTTAACATCATTCAGCAACAAACCAATTACCACTTTATATTTCCTAAAAAGTTATTCAAAGATTCGCCTACTATTCAGTTAGAGCAAGGAGAGGTACTGGTAATAAGTCTTTTAGATAGAGCACTTAAAAACAGTAGTCTGGAGTTTGAAATAGATGAAAATAACACCATTTTAATTAAAAAGGTAGATCATACTTACGACAGAAGACAACAAAAGGTGAAAGTGTCAGGAACGATCACCGATGCCACAGGTATGCCATTAGCAGGTGTTACGGTACTGGAAAAAGGGACTCGTAATGGCGTAGCGACAGATTTTAATGGGGTCTATTCTATTTCTGTAGCAGATAATGCTGTTTTAGAGTTTACCTATGTAGGTTTCATTAAAGAAACTAAAGAGGTTAGTGCCTTAACCTATTATTCTAATGTAGATGTCACTTTAAAAGAAGATGTAAATGCCTTGCAGGAGGTGGTTGTTACGGGATATCAAACTTTATCCAGAGAAAGAACAACCGGGTCTTTTGCTCAGGTTGGAGCAGAACAACTTCAGCAAAGACCAAGTAGTACCAATATTATTGATCGTATTATTGGACAAATACCAAGTGTGAATATTAATAATGCATTTGGACAAGGAACTTTTGAAATTAGAGGTAGAGGTTCTGTCTTGAGTTCTAATACCAGTCCGCTAATTGTGGTAGATGGATTCCCTTTAGCAGACCAGTCTAATTTAGAGTCGATAAACCCAGAAGATGTAGAAACCATTACAGTCCTTAAAGATGCGGCAGCAGCATCAATCTGGGGGTCAAGGGCAGCTAACGGTGTAGTAGTTGTTGTTACCAAAAGAGGAGGAAAAAATAAAGCATTAACAGTAGACGCTTCAACATTTGTCGATTTAGAAGAGAATATTGATTTAAAGAACTTTAACTTCATGACTACAGCTCAAGAGTTAGCTTTAGATCAGGAGTATATCGATAGAGGTTGGACTAATATAAATGGATTAGAAACAGGTACAGCTAGTATTAACGATTTTCATTTGGCGCATATATACAGAAATGGTACGTCGCCTGATGGTGTAGTGTGGTCTCAAAACACTTTTGATAACTATATCAATGAACTTAAGAAGAGAGATATAGACCAACAGTGGAGTAAATACTTTTTAAGAACAGGAACACAAAAAACATACAATCTGTCTTTATCAGGTGGAGGAGAACGTAATGCTTTTTTTGCATCATTGTCTTATGTAGATCAAAATGGAGCTGTAATAGGTGATGATAACGATCGTATGACTATGAATCTTAGAAATACGTTCGATTTTAATGATAAGATATCTTTTACAGCTGGTATGACCGCTGCTTTAAGACAGCAAAAGGATAATTATTTAACGTCACGATATGGTTTAGACCCAATTGAATTGGTTAAGTTGGCGCAACCTTACGACCAGTTGGTTGATGAAAACGGTCAGTATATCCAAAAGTATTATGACTGGAATCCGTGGATGTCTCAAGATCGTGAAGCAGAACTAGGAGTGCCTTATACCTATAATGCCTTGGAAGATAGTAGAAACCGTGATCAAAGCAGTACGCTGGTAGATATAAGAGCCGATTTTCAATTGGACATAGAATTATTTAAAGATTTCGTGGTAAGTAGTTCATTTAGATATGAGCGTAATACCAATGACTTAGATGAGTTTAGATCTATGAATATGCCATCTTGGCGTAACACGGTTAATGATTTTTACGTATATGATTCATCAACAGGGAATTATCAGTACGGTATACCTCCAGGATCAATGTATTTACAGGAACGTTCATATTCAAAAGGTTGGGTGTTTAAAAATACTATTAACTGGGATAAGACCTGGGATGATCATCAGTTAACAGTGTTTGCCGGAGGTGAATATTCAAGACGATTTAATGAGTCTACAAGAAACAGACAATTTGGATATGATAAACAATCGACGTCGTATTTACCAATTGATGAAGCTGCATTAGTTGGTTACAGATTAACCGACTGGAATGGCGGTAGATTTTATGATTACTATGCTGCATTAGTCTTTAATGTAACGAATAGAGATAACCGATTTGTTAGTGGTTTTTCTAATGTAGGTTACACCTACCAAGGAAAATATACCCTTAACGGTAGTTTTAGAATAGACCAGGCTAATATTTTTGGAAGTAATCCAGATTTTAGATACAAGCCATTATGGTCAGTAGGTTTAGGATGGGATTTAAATAAAGAATCCTTTATGTCTAATGCAAGTTGGATAGATCGTTTAAAGCTTAGAGGAACTTACGGTTTAGCTGGAAATAGTTTAACAGGGGTGTACCCAGAGGCAGCAGCACGCATTAGAAATATTACCTGGGGTAATGTGTATAATAGCTTGTATCTAAGTCAACCAGCTAATCCAGATTTAAAATGGGAGGAAACAGCAACAACAAACTTAGGTCTTGATTTTGCATTTTTTAATGATAGATTGTCTGGTAGCTTTGATTATTATGTAAAAAAGAGCACCGATGTGTATACGAGCAGACCTATTGACCCAACGGTTGGTTTTTCAACCTCGAGAGTAAATTACGCTAATATTGACAATAAAGGGGTTGAATTGGTATTAAATGCAGACATTATTCGTAATGATGATTTTAAATGGTCTGTAAGAGCTAATTTTAACCACAATAAGAATATTTTATCAAAATCATTAATTGAATCTAATCCAACAGCAGATGGATTGTCATCAGGAAATGCTTATGTAGAGGGTGATGCCATGGGGTCTTTTTATGCGTATAACTTTGCTGGTTTAGATGATAACGGAGAGGTGTTATTATATGATTTAGATGGTAATACCAAGAAATGGAATGATGGTACAATCATGCCGGAAGAAATGGAATATTCTGGTACCAGAACAGCGCCTCATTATGGTGGTTTATCCAACACGTTTAGATATAAGGGCTTAGACCTTACTATAAACATGAACTATCAGGCAGGACACGTATTTAGAATGTCTTATAACTACGGATCAGTGGGATATGGTACTTACAATAACTACGATTACGATTTTGGTAATATTAGAATGCACAAAGAGTGGGCTAAACGCTGGATGCAACCGGGAGATGAGGCCACTACAGATGTCCCTGGATTAATAAGCCGATCGTTAACAGGTACTATGCATAGAATCTGGAGCCAATCTACGAGAAATACCCATAAAGCAGATTATATAAGAGTACAGGATATTATTTTAGGGTATAGTATGCCACAACAGTTTTTAGATAAAACATTTTTCAAAAACTTACGCTTAAGCATGCAGGTTACCAATCCGTTCCTTTGGGTTAAAAATGATTTAGGAGTAGATCCTACCGCTCCAAACAGTGAAGCTTATATGAATTTAACACGTTATACCTTAGGGGTTAGAGCGTCATTTTAAAAAGTAACACTATGAAAACAAAACGTAATATCATGAAAAAAACATATATATATTTATTACTAACATTTCTGACCTTATCGGCTTGTCAAAGCCCGGATGATTTCCTAGATGTAGAACCTACAGGATTGATTATTCCTTCAACATTAGAAGATATCGATAAGTTATTACAGAATTATGCTATCCTTCGTGAAGTAGGCCAGAATACAAGATTCATGGATCCAGATGTATACCTTAACGATGCCAGTTTTGCTTCGATTGCAAATACTACAAAGGATGTAAATGCCTATGCATGGAAACACGATATTTTTCCTGTAGGTGTTAATGATAAAGATTATAATGATTTTTATTTCTATATCCATACCATGAATTATATTTTAGAGAATGTAAATGGTGTAGATCCTGGGAATTTTAATCCGGCAAACCGCGATATCTTAAAAGCTGAAGCTTTAGCCCAACGTGCTTTTGAATATTTCTTGGTGGTTAATGAATATGCACACCATTACGATCCGGCAAACCCAGATTTACCTGGGGTAGCGATGCCGTTAAAAATCGATTTACAGGCTCAGTTAGGGCGTTCAACGCTGGGTGAAGTATACGAGCAAATGTTAAAAGATTTAAACGAAGCACTTAGCCTATTAGGGAATAATTATCAGGCTATAAACTCTTATGCTAATTTTAGACCAGGTCGCGCTTCTATCTATGCTTTAATTGCAGAAATTAACCTATTCATGGGTGATTTTGACGAAGCTGTAGAAAATTCTAATAGAGCTTTAAGTCTTTACGATTTCTTATACGATTACAATACCATAGATTTTGCAAATCCATCTAATCCATGGTCAGGGTATAATAATGGTAGTTTATGGTATAGCGGTACATTAAATAAAGAGAATATGTGGAACAGATACAACTATTGGTCTTTTAGTCGCCCATTTCACCTATATGCTCCAGAATTGGAAGCCTTGTATGATAAAGACAATGACAGAAGATGGTATTTGTTTGCAACACAAACTTCAAGTGCAGGAGTAGATGTCTCTCCAAACTATATTTACATGCACGCAAATTCTGAGCGTTGTAATGGTTTAACGGTGCCAAGATTAATGTTAACCAATGCAGAAGCTAAAGTGCGCACGGGTAATGGAGCAGGAGCTATAGCAGTTTTAAATACATTGTTAGCAAATAGAATGTCGACGTTTACAGCATTAACCCATACAAATGATGCAACAACCTTACAAATTGTTAAAAATGAAAGACGTAAGGAATTAGCAGGAACATCTATAAATCTTTTCGATCAAAAAAGATATCATGTATATGGAGATGCAGTCCCAACCTACACGCGTATCAATCCAGAAACAGGTGAGACTATTGAGTTAAAACCAGGAGACGATGGTTATGTTGTGAAAATTGCTCCGGCAGTTACCGATCAAAATCCAAACTTAAATTAATTAACTAAAGGTCAGTATTTTATATTTTATATATAAAGTAGGATCATTAAATACAATATAGAGATGAAAAAAATAATTTTATTTTATTTAGGCTTGTTATTGCTTCCTGTTTTTCAATCTTGTGAGGAAGAGGATGATGTAGTAACGCCAAGACCATACAATTCTACATGGGTAGATAATGCAACACTTAAATTTACACCTGCAATAGAAGACCTCAAAGCATTTGAATATTATGTAGAAGCCGGAGCAAATGGTAGTCAATATTGGAATACAACCGATGTAGATTTTAATGTAACACTTGAGTTAGGTGATGCTACAGCATCAGAAATTAGCAAAATTGATATCTATGCGTTTGTAGAAGAAACAGATGGTGAGAACTTTACATATTTAGGAGGTGAACAAGGGAAATTATATGAAACTATTTCAAATCCTTCCGATTCGTTTGTACTTTCTTTTTCAAAAGATAAGTTAGAGGAATTATTTAAAAATGATTTTTCTGCAAATCATAACGGTCAGGTAGCTACCGATGATATTTTTGAATTTAAATGGGTTATTACTGGAAAGGATGGATCTGTAGTAGATTCAAGAGTGGATTGCTTCGGGTTTAATTGTACTTATGGCATTGGAACAAATGTAATTGATGTTGCTCCACCAATCTGGGAAGGAACTTTTAATTACGAATGGACTGCCGTTACAGCTAACGCTACAATTTATGGAAGAGTAACTGTTGGACAAACAGGAACCATGACCTTTACATTGCAGCCTGGTTTCTTTACAGTATATGATGTAAGTCATTTAACTGCGGATTATTACTATGGTAGTGCCGGAACCTTAACTTACGATTACGAAAGTGGTCTGGTTGAAATTCAAGGTAGATATGCGCAAAAATGGGATATCGTTGATGTGAGTGGGCCAACATTAACCATTGATTTTAGTTACCAATATTCAGCAGGATATGATGAGTATGGAACCTTTACACTTACCAGAACAGATGGTCAGGACTGGCCTTCTAATATCTACACAAACTAATTTGTAAGTCATATTTTATTGGTGTCGATACAGGTTGCAGCCTGTATCGGCATACAATAAACGTATTACATTAATTTTTTAAAACATGAAAACAGTAAAAATACTGGGAGTCATATTAATGGCTTCTACGGGATTCTTTGGCTGTAAAACTAAGGATATTGGTTTGCAAAAGGAGATGTCATCAACATTTACGCTAAAGGCGAATTTAGAAAACCTTGATACAGAATACTTGATTTATTCTGAAAAGAATAATGCGTATCCAGATGGTTACCGAAGAGATACCCTTTGGGTGAATAATGGGAAGTTTACATTTACCGACTCGGTTGATGATTATAAACTGTATTTCATTCATGTTGTAAATACCAGAAGTTGGGTGCGAGAATATGATGGTAAAACCTATACATCTTCAACAAAAGCCGATGTGAATAGATTATGGTTTATCGGTTATCCAGGCGCTGAAATTAGCTGTACAGGTAGAGTCGACGATTATATGGTAAATGCAAAGTTGTCTGATAAAAAAGGCGTCAATCAGGATTTTACAATTATCCAGGAAAAGACATTTCCATTAATTGATAAAGCTCATGCTTTAAAAGTTAGAACATATACCGAAGAATTAAGTGAAGAAGAATCTAGAAGGTTATCAGATTCATCAGATGTGCTATTTAAACAAGCAATCGAATTAAAAAAAGATTTTGCTAAAAATCATCCAAAATCTATAGCAGCGTCTTATGTGTTTATGGATGGGTATTACAGAAAGTATTTTAAGCACGATGAAGCTAAAGCAGTTCTTGCCGGTTTTGATTCAGAAGCCTTATCAGGCACGCCTTTTTATGATGAAGTTAAAAGCAGAATAGAAGCGGTTGAAAGTACACAAATAGGCATGCCAGCCCCTGAGGTTGTTACTAATAATACTTTGGATGGTTCAGAATTTAAATTGTCAAATTTTAAAGGAAATTATGTGTTGCTGGATTATTGGGGAACCTGGTGCGGCCCATGTATGGCGGAGATTCCAAAAATAAAAGAGTATTATAAAAAGTATTCAGATAAAAATTTTGTTGTAGTGGGTGTTAATTCTGGAGATGCTGTTCCGAGATGGAAAAAAACCGTTGAAGAGAATGGATATAATTGGGAACACATACAAACTACAGATGATAATAATCTTTTAGTACCGTTTAATGTAAATTCTTTTCCAACCAAAATATTAATAGACCCGGAAGGTAAGATTATTTACAATTCAAAAAATCCGGAAAAGGTAGACATGTATGCCATGTTGGATAATATTTTTAAAAAGGGATAAAACAAATCTAATCTAATGAAAAGAATATCAGCAATTTTTATATTAATTCTTCTTGCAGCTTGTAAAACCAATAATACGGTAGATTATGCAATTCTTCAAGGTAAAATTGAGAACAAAGGAGAATACAAAAAACTGACCCTAACTAATAATGATCGGGATTTCAAGTATGAAATAGACATAGCAGAAGATGGTAGTTTTCAGGACACATTGAATATAGATTCGGGTGTATACACTTTGTCTTTGGATAGAAGAAAATATATAAGTGTTGCTTTATTTGATGGAGATCAACTTACTGTAACGAGTGATGCAGAAAATTTTGCTGATTCATTAAAATTTGAAGGCCAAGGAGGGAATGAAAATATTTTGTTACAGAGTATTAATGGTAAAATAAAGGATTTTGATCAAAACAGAAAAAATGACTATACTTTAGAAGAGGGGGCTTATAAAAGTTTGATTTTAAATCAAAAAAGTAAATTAATGTCATTGTTAAATGCTTCTGAAGTTATCAATCCTCTTTTTAAAGATCAACAGACCAGATATATAAATTATTGGTTCGTACACAACTTACAGTATTATCAAAACTCACATAGATATTTTACTGAAGATCCAGATTTTGTTGTTTCAAAGAATTTTTTGGATGAAGCAAAGGCTATTGATTTTCAAATTGAAGAGGATTATAAAGGATCTAAATACTATAATAATTTAGTAAATATTGAGCATAGAGAAATAGCAGATAGTCTTGTAAAAGACGGGTTTAAATCTGTTAGACAAGCAAGGCTTGAAGTAGCAACCCAATTTCAGTCAGATTACATTCGTAATGACCTTTTGTATCAAACAATAATGGGGACTTTAGTTTTTGCTAATGAATTCTCAGCAGACTATAACACGTATTTAGAATTGACTACTAATGAAACTCAAAAAGCTAAGGTTCAAGAAAAATATAACCAGGTAAAAGCATTAGAAAAGGGAAATCCGTCACCAGCTTTTACTGAGTATGAAAATCACAGTGGAGGTAAAACTTCTCTAGAGGATTTTAGAGGAAAATATGTTTATATCGATGTTTGGGCAACCTGGTGCGGACCATGTAAAGCTGAAATTCCATATTTAATTGAGGTAGAGAAAAAATATCATGACAACAACAATATTGCTTTTGTAAGTATTTCGGTTGATAAAGAAAAAGACTATGACAAATGGAAAACTATGGTTAAAGAAAAGGGATTAGGGGGAGTTCAGTTAATCGCTGATAATGTTTTTAATTCCGATTTTATAAAAGCATATCAAATTATGGGGATTCCTCAGTTTATTTTAATTGATCCCGAAGGTAATATTGTTAATCGAAATGCTCCAAGACCATCGTCAAGTGAACTTTTAGATGTATTCGAAGAACTAAAACTTTAATTCTATAGGTCAGAGAATTGTGATTTAAGACAGTTGTAGGGTAGAGTGGAATATTTTAAAATTATTTTAATATGATAAAAAAAATTTTAGGTGTCGGAGCCATCTTGATGAGTTTGGTTTCCTGTCATATGGAACATGAAAATGATTATATCGTTTTACGAGGAACGGTTTTGAATAAACAGGCTGATGATTTAAAATTGATGAGTTTGGTTTATTCAAATAGTAAATACATTCCAATTAATGAAGATGGAACATTCATCGATACATTACAAGTAGAGGCTGATAATGTTATGCTGTATTACGGAAGTAAGCTAACATACATGTATTTGCAAGCAGGAGATAATATTGAATTAAATTTTGATAACAATAACTATGATGAAACCATAAAGTTTTCAGGAACAGGTGCTACTTACAATAATTATTTATTAGAGAAGCAAAAGGTTTCAAAAGACATTTTAAAAGAAGTAGGCAACGTTTATTTACTTCCTGAAAATGAATTTAAAAAGAAACAACAAGAGATAGTATCAGCTTCTTTTAGGCTTTTAGAAACTAGTCAAGGATTGCCAAGTGAATACATTGATAAAGAGAGGAGAAATATTAGATACAGTTATTTAAGTCGATTAAATGAGTATGAGGGTTCTCACGCCTATTATAGTAAGACTCCGGATTTTAAGGTGTCTGAAGGATTTTTAAAAGAATTTGATGAATTAGATTATAATAATGCTGAAGATTACTTTTTTTCTAGTAATTACGGTAGGTTAGTCGGTAATTATTGTACAAAATTAGCAAAAGAGTTTTCAGATTCTATTGAAATGGATCAAGATGTTGCTTACTTAAAGGCGGTTAATACTTTATCTAATCAAACCATAAAAAATATTATAAGTTATAAGCGAGCTAAATACGGTATTACTTATACCTCCGATTTAGAAGGGTATTATGCCGAATATCTAAAAGGAAGTACAGATGAGGTTAATAACAAAGAAATAGAAGAAAGTTACCTGGCTTTAAAAACCGTTGCTAAGGGCCAACCATCGCCAAAGTTTGAAGGTTATGAGAACATCGATGGCACAACAACATCTTTAGACGATTTAAAAGGAAAATATGTGTATATAGATGTTTGGGCAACATGGTGCGGGCCATGTAAAGGAGAAATTCCTTATTTAAAAGAAGTAGAAAAACAGTATCACGATAAGAATATAGAATTTGTAAGTATCTCGGTAGACACTCCTGATAATCGCGATAAATGGAAAGCCATGGTTGAAGAGAAGGAGTTGGGAGGTATTCAGTTATTAGCAGACAATGCCTTTGACTCGAAATTTGTTCAGGGTTATCTTATAAAAGGGATTCCTCGTTTTATACTATTGGATCCGCAAGGTAATATTGTTACGGCAAATGCCCCAAGACCTTCTAATGAGAAATTGGTGTCGTTATTTGAAGAGTTGAAGTTATAAGTATTGAGTTTATATCTTAATTTTTTTGGTTGAGAATTCATATTTGAGTTAGTTCCCCTTAAGTAAATGTGAATTGTGAAGGGCTGCATCTGCAGCCCTTTTGTGGTTTTTTATTAAAATGATTTAAAACTTGCGGAAAAAACTGTAACTTTTTTCGTGTTTATGAGTCCTATAAGCATCAATCAAAAAAATCAATCATGAGACAAGATAATCAACTTTTAGTTATAATGCACTTAAGTCAGTTAGTCACTTTAGTATTAGGCTTTGGCAGTCTGCTGGTGCCTTTGGTAATTTGGTTAACCCAAAAAGATAAAGTGTACCAAATGGATGAGCATGGGAAAAATATTGTAAACTTTCAATTGAGTTTAATTGTTTACTGTTTATTATGTATTCCGTTAATGTTGCTTTGTGGTATAGGTATTATTGGTTTTATTATTATCGGTATCATATCGCTTATTTTTCCCATTATTAATGCTATTAAAGCCAGTAACGGTGAAGTTGCAAAATACCCGTTATCTCTTAATTTTATTAGTTAGTTTAGTTAGTTGAGGTAATAAAAAAACGCTCACCATTGGTGAGCGTTTTTCTTTATGTATAAAATTAAAAATCTTAGCTATTCAGCATTACCGGCATAACAAGCATGGTAATTTGCTCACCTTCATCTAAACCATCAATAGGAGTTAAAATACCCGCACGGTTTGGCATGCTCATCTCTAACTGTACATCGTCTGAATTTAAGTTGTTCAGCATCTCTGTTAAAAAACGCGAGTTGAAACCAATTTGCATATCGTCTCCCTGGTAGTCACATGTTAAACGCTCTTCAGCTTTGTTACTGTAGTCGATGTCTTCCGCAGAAATATTTAATTCGGCTCCTGCTATTTTTAAACGAATCTGGTGTGTTGTTTTGTTCGAGAAAATACTAACACGGCGTACAGAGTTCGAAAATTGTGTTCTGTCGATAACTAATTTATTCGGATTCTCCTTAGGAATTACCGCTTCGTAGTTAGGGTATTTCCCGTCGATTAAACGACAAATTAAAGTTGAGTTTTCAAAGATGAATTTCGCGTTAGAATCGTTGTATTCAATGGTTACATCTTCTTCGCTACCAGCCAGAATACCTTTTAAAAGATTTAATGGTTTTTTAGGCATGATGAATTCAGCAACCTGACTTGCTTTAATATCTTCGCGCGTATATTTTACTAATTTATGGGCATCGGTAGCCACAAAGGTTAAACCTTCGGTAGAGAACTGGAAAAATACTCCGCTCATTACCGGACGTAAATCGTCGTTACCTGCAGCAAAAATAGTTTTACTAATTGCTGTAGCTAAAACATCACCTAAAACAACCGTTTTACTAGGGTCTTCTAAAGTTACTGCCTTAGGGAATTCTTTTCCGCTGGCATAAGCTAAAGCATATTTTCCGTGGTTAGAGCTAATTTCAACGGTGTTGTTATCTTCAATAACAAAAGTTAAAGGCTGCTCAGGGAAGGTTTTAAGCGTATCAAGTAACAAACGTGCCGGAATAGCAACACTACCTTCACTGTTGCTCTCAACTTCAAGTGTAGAGGACATGGTGGTTTCTAAATCACTTGCAGAGACGGTTAATTTAGATTGGTCTAATTCAAATAAAAAGTTATCTAAAATAGGTAAGGTGTTAGAGCTATTAATAACCCCGCCTAAAACTTGTAATTGTTTTAATAAATAAGTACTCGATACTATAAATTTCATGTTTTAACTTTATGGTTTTGGTTGATTACATGCTACCATTACAAATTAATAACTGTGCTTTAGAACACAGCTGTAACATTATGATGCGTTACATGTAAAAGAACTTAGTTTAAGTCTTGAATTATACTACTTACAAATATATTCGTTAGCCCTTAATAAAGGAAACAAACTTATTAACATTTAAGCGCCGTATTTTTTCTTTCTTACGTAATTATAAGTAAAACCAAAGATTGCAAGCAATACAAGTGGTAAGGCAATGTTTATAAGTTGCCATTTGGTTTTTTCGGCGGCTATTTTTTGTTGATTTAAAAAGGCGACATCAATACGTTTAGAACGAATGTTTATCAGGCCGCTATCGTCTAAAAGATAGTTTACGGCATTCAATAAAAATTCCTTGTTGCCATACTGTTGCCCAGTCCAGCGGTCGAAGCCTAATTCCTGAGGAGCACCTCTAACCACATCATTTTTAATAACATCACCATCAGCAATAACAATCATTTTTGTGGGAACACTGATGTCTTTTTCTTGTTGTAATTTGAAAGGTTTGATACGATTGCTGTAAACCGAAGGAAATTCGCCTTCAAGCAACACAGCCAGTGTTTGATTGCCTTTATTGAAAAGCGAAGGGTCCTGTTCTTTGGTGACTAAATCTAAACTGATTTCTCTTGGTGTGCCTTCTAGTTTGGTTAATGGCGCACTTTCTAAAAGAATGGTTTTAGAAACGTCATTCTTTAAGGTGTCAATCTGGTTTGCAAAATCGAAACGCACAAGGTTTAAATTGTTAACGATTGGATGATTGCTGTTGTTTGATGCTAACGGCGAATACGGCCATCGTAAATTCTGAAACTGAGAATTACTGCCTTCACCAATGGCTAGGGTGATAGGCGCGGAGTACAATGTACTAGTAATAACCGGGTTAATTCGCACACCGTATTTAAAGAAAAAATCGGTTAGGTTTAAATCTCTTGTAACAGCAAAGTTGGTTCCTGTAGCATTGTATAAGCTATCTTTTTCCATAATCACGGCATCAACCATCCAAAGACTTTTTCCGCCGTTCATGGTATATTGGTCTAATACCAGTTTTTCCTGTTCCGAAAAGGCTTCTGTTGGTTTAGCTGCAATAATTAAATCGAAGTCATTTAACTCCTTAAGTGATTTTTGAGGATGGTTTGAAACGCTGTCTAAAGTGAAGGGCGCAATAAAATAGTATTCGCCAAGTTTTTTAATGAAATCGGCAATGTACTTATCTTCTAATTCCTTATTACCTTTTAAAACGGCGATTTTTTGATGTTTTGGTGAAACCAGCTTCTTAAAACCATCGGCGAAAGCATATTCTAAATGCTGAACGGAATTGGTTACTAATTCCTGCTGTGATGCCCCGATTTTGTTTTTTATAAGTGGAATAATAACGGTTTGCTCATTATAGCTGGCCAATGCCCAAGGGAAGATAATAGCCTGAGATGTTTTACCACTTTCCTGAACGCTTAATTGCATAGGTGTTAATCCTCTAGCGGTTAACTGCTGAATGTTTCTTTCACGTGTCGATTCGTCTTCTAGCGGATTGATGAAGTTGAAAACAATATTGCTGTTTTCGGCAGCGAATTCTTCAAGTAGTTGCTTGGTCTCATTTTGAAGCCTTCTAAATTCCGAAGGAAAATCATCTCCCTTTAAAAAAACATCAACAATAATAGGCGATTCAACATTGTCTATTATTTGAATTGCAGCTTCGCTTAAAGTGTATCGGTGGTCTTCGGTTAAATCGAAACGTTTATAAACGTTGCTGCTTATTACATTTACAAGTATTAAGCCAACAATAAAACCGACGGTATAATTTACTTTTTTATTCAAACTTTGTTTCTAATTGGTATTGGGTGGTACTAATCACTTTATTGTTTTCAAAAATAAGTTCTAAACACTCCTGATTCATATTAAAAGCACCAGGTTTAAATCCTAGGTTATAGTTCCATTTTTCAGGAGAATTAGCTTTAATACGATCATCCCAGCCAAACCATTCACTTTTGCCTAAAAGTGATTCTACTTCTTGTTTGGTTTTTCCTAAAAACAGATGTTTTTCAACTATTTCATTGCTCATTTCGTAGCGTAAGGCTGGCTTGCTTATCCATGCATTTGAATCGAAATGTTTTTCATGGTGATAGCTTGAAAATATGTTAATTAGCGGGTAAAACACATAGAAATAAATAACCGGAGTTAAAGCTAAAGCCAATAGTAAACTAAGCCATTTACGCTTGTCAATGGTGTTAGTAAATAACCAGGTTAAAGCGAATACTATAATTAAAAATGTAACGAACAGGGGCGTTAAAATCATTGTTGTTCTTTGTTAATAGTTAATTTGGTAAGCATAATAAATAATGCTGTAATACTTAAAAAATAGACAATGTCACGAGTGTCTAAAACACCACGACTCATACTTTTATAATGAGAACTCATACCTAATTGATTGATAAAATCACTTGAAGTAAAATCGGCAACACCTTCAAATCCAATATAAAAAACGAAGCATAAAAATACAGCCAGAATAAAAGCAACAATTTGATTACTTGATAAGGTTGACGTAAATATGCCGATTGCTGTGTATGCTGCAATTAAAAATAGTAATCCAAAATAAGAGCCAAGCGTACTGCCTACATCTAAATTACCAGCTGGATTTCCTAGTTGGTATATTGTATAAACGTATAAAAGTGTAGGTATTAGCGCAATAAGGATTAATACAAAAGCTCCAAAATATTTTCCTAAAACAAGATTAAGATGCGAAACAGGTTTGGTTAGTAAAAGCTCTAAAGTGCCTTGTTTTTTCTCATCCGAAAAACTTCGCATGGTCACTGCTGGAATAAGGAAAATTAATATCCACGGTGCCAATAAAAAGAAGGATGATAAATCGGCAAAGCCATAATCCAGAATATTAAATTCGCCCTTAAAAAGCCATAAAAACAAGCTGTTTAGTAATAAAAATATAGCGATAACCAAATAGCCTATTGGTGAGGCAAAAAATGAGTTTATTTCTTTCTTTAAAATGGCGAGCATTTATAACAGTTAAAAGTTAAGTAAAGGTTCTTTTGCAAGGGTAAAATTAACAAGAAAAGTTTCAGAAAGAGATTTACAAATCACCATTTTTACAATTCTTATTAACATCTTTAATTGAGTTTAGGTAGTATCGATTCGGCAATAAAATTAATACTAACGGTATCCATTAGTGATAGTCCCATTAGGGTAGAGGCACTACCAACGGTGGCACTATTACTTTTATACACTGCAATTTCTAAAAAGTTTCCAGAATTAAATACGACCATGCCACGACCTTCATCATGACGTTTTTCTTCGGGAATGTCAAAATTCACGATGTCGCTATATTTAAGATAGATTTTTTTGAATTTATGGTTACGCGCCGATATTTCGAAGGCGCGTCCTTTTTGTATGGTTTCAAAAAAGCTTCGTTTAATGTTAGTTACCACATTTCCGTAGTTGTCAATATAAATAACGCTGCCAATAATTTGAGATTTATCGTCATTTATATAAGGAATAACATTCCTAATAGGTTTAATCTTAGAAATAGTTTTGCCAATAACTTCCAGTGTGCCTCCTCGTGCAATATGGCAGGCTACTTTTACAAAAACATCGAGAACAGGAAAGCTGGATTGTATTCTGTCGTGAATATTTATTTCAACAATTTTTTCAGGTGTAATTTCAGAGCAAATCATGCTCATAATACCATTGTTGGCGCAAATAAAATAATGGTCGTCAAGCTTTAGCGCAATGTGTTTATTCTCCTTGTTAATTTCAGAATCAATTCCAATAATATGAATGGATCCTTTTGGAAAACTGGCATAGGCATTTTGAATAATATATGCTGCTTCTAAAATATTAAAGGGGGAAACACCATGTGAGATATCAACAATTCTGGCATCGGGTAATTCTGTATAGATCGCTCCTTTTGTCGCGCCAGTAAAGTAATCTTTCTCCCCAAAATCGGTTGTTAATGTAATAATCGCCATCGGCAAAATTGTTGATATGTTTTTAGTGTTACCTGACTCAAATTTGTTTATTTTTGAGTTGATACAGAGTTTCACAAAACTAATAAATCATTTGGTCTGATTAAATATTATTTTAATTTTATCTCTGTAGTAACCTAAAAATAACCGACGCTTTTGAACGAAATTATTATCGAACTTGAAGAGATCTCTCCAAAGGATTTTTTTGGAGCACAAAACACAAACATCGAACTTCTAAAAAAATATTTTCCAAAGCTTAAAATAGTAGCGCGAGGAAATAAAGTAAAAGCCTTTGGCGATGAAGAATTACTGGAAGAATTCGATCACAGAATCAATATGCTACTCAAGCATTTTGCCAAATACAACAAAATAGACGAAAACACCATCGAGCGCGTATTAACCAGCCAGAGTAGCGATGATTATAATACATCAGAGCAGAGTGGCGAAGTTATTGTGCACGGTGTAGGAGGTAAGCTTATTAGAGCTCAAACCGCCAACCAGCGTAAACTGGTAGAGACCATGCGTAAAAACGACATGGTTTTTGCTATTGGACCTGCAGGAACGGGTAAAACGTATACAGGTGTTGCCTTAGCAGTGCAAGCCCTTAAAAACAAAGAAGTAAAACGTATTATTTTAACACGTCCGGCGGTTGAAGCTGGAGAAAATCTTGGTTTTTTACCAGGAGATTTAAAGGAAAAGCTAGACCCGTACATGCAACCGCTTTACGATGCGTTGCGTGACATGATTCCTGCCGAAAAACTGGCGCTTTATATTGAAAACGGAACCATTCAAATAGCACCTTTAGCTTTTATGCGTGGTCGTACTTTAGATAATGCTTTCGTAATTCTCGATGAAGGTCAGAATACCACTCACGCACAAATGAAAATGTTCTTAACCCGTATGGGTAAAAATGCGAAGTTTTTATTAACCGGAGATCCGGGTCAGATAGATTTACCACGTCGTACCATTTCAGGATTAAAGGAAGCCCTGTTAATCTTAAAGAACGTTGAAGGTGTAGGAATGATTTTCTTAGACGATAAAGACGTTATTCGCCACCGCTTGGTTAAAAAGGTTATTGAGGCTTATAAGAGCATCGAAAACAGAGAATAATTCTTTTTAGTAGCAGTTTCCTGCTGTCGGCAGTCGCTTTTTATGCTTGTTATTTAAATGGATAACAAGCATAAAAGAGCTCCGGCATATGCCTTCATCAGGGCTAGATATAATTTCATATTTTTAAATTGTAATTATCGGGTAAATGCGAACAATTTGATAAATTTGCAGTATCAAAAAAATCAGATATTAAATAAAAACGAATTCGTGGCAAATACAGATAATACCATAATTGACACAAACTTTAATTTTCCTGGACAAAAAAATGTTTATAAAGGAAAAGTTAGAGAAGTATATAACATTAACGACGAGCAATTGGTCATGATTGCTACAGACCGTCTTTCGGCTTTCGACGTGGTGATGCCAAAAGGTATTCCTTACAAAGGGCAAATATTAAATCAGATTGCTACAAAAATGATGAAAGCAACCGAAGATTTAGTGCCAAACTGGTTAACTGCAACTCCGGATCCTAACGTAGCTGTAGGGCATTTATGTGAGCCGTTTAAAGTTGAAATGGTGATTCGTGGCTATATGTCTGGTCATGCAGCTCGAGAGTACAAAGCTGGAAAGCGTTTGCTTTGTGGTGTGCCAATGCCAGAAGGTATGAAAGAAAACGATGCTTTTCCAGAGCCAATTATTACTCCGGCAACAAAAGCAGAAATGGGAGACCATGACGAAGATATTTCTCGTGAAGATATTTTAAAACGCTGTATTGTAAGCGAAGAAGACTATTTGGTTTTAGAAGATTACACCCGTAAATTATTTAAACGTGGTACAGATATCGCTGCAGAGCGTGGATTAATTTTAGTAGATACCAAATACGAATTTGGAAAAACTAAAGACGGTAAAATTGTTTTAATTGATGAAATTCATACGCCAGACTCTTCGCGTTATTTTTATGCTGAAGGATATCAGGAGCGTCAGGATAAAGGGGAAGCTCAAAAGCAATTAAGTAAAGAGTTTGTTCGTCAGTGGTTAATTAGTAATAATTTTCAAGGTTTAGAAGGACAAACTGTACCTGAAATGAGTGATGAGTATATCACCTCGGTAAGTGACCGCTATATTGAGTTATATGAAAATATTACTGGTGAAACTTTTGTTAAGGCAGATGTAACCAATATTCAGGACCGTATTGAAGCTAACGTTTTAGAATACTTAAAATAATTTGTCTCAAATATTGATAAAAAAAAAAGCCCTTTATTAAAAGGGCTTTTTTTTTTATGGTTTTCTATAAGTTTAATTATCGTTTTTAAGCGCGTTTTTTCGAATTCTGCTTAAAGATTGTGTCGCAATACCTAAGTAACTGGCTAAGTATTTTTGAGGGATTCTGTTAACTAAATCCGGAGTTTCTCTTTGCATGCGATAATAACGCACTTCAGCTGTTTCTGTCATGCTTTCTATAAGACGTTGTTCGATAAAATCCTGAGCTTCATTAAGCATTTTTCTGGTAAATAGGCGCCAGGAATCCAGTTTAATCAATTCGTTATACTCATCAAGGGTAATTTGCCAAATTACTGATCTTTCTATGGTTTGAGCATTGTCTTTTGTAGGCGTTTGGTTTATAAAACTCATTCGCGATGTCATGCAGTACGGAGCAGCAATAAAAAATTTGGTGATTTCTTGCTTGTTGTTGTTTACAAAATTACGCACCAAGCCTTCTTCTATAAAATAAAAATATTTACAAACTTCACCTTCAGTGACAATTGCTTCATTTTTTTTATAAACCACTCGCTTAAACATTGACTCAATAAGTTCCCAGTCTTCAGCAGGCATAGTCACATATTTTTCAATAAAGGATTTGATATTATTCATAGTGGGGTTGAGAGATGGGTTTGTAATTTGTTATAATTGAGGGTCTTGAGCGGGTGTAATTAAATTTAAATATAGAAATAAAAATTGAATCTAAGAATAATCACTGAGATTTTTCCTTTTTAAACACACCAATGATTTTACTAGAAATACTATAAACAAAATGATTGGTTTTGGCATAATGGAATGAGATAAAACAAACAACCAGTATAAAGGCCAGGGCTCCTAAAATAGCTTCTGTAGGTTCAAGCGATTTATTAAACCAACGTTTTAAACCATAACCGGTAAAGCTTCCGTATAGTATGATGAAATGAATGACATACATCGATAAGGTTTTCTCACCAATACGAGCAATAATAGATTGCTTTAAAAAGCGTTCCAGACTATAAAAAATTCCAAAAAGAATGAATACGTTTCCTAATCGAATGAATAAATAATTATAGTCGGCACTACGTTTAAGTAATTCAATATCGGTTAAAGTATGTAGTTTTAATAAAGCCCATGTGGAGTGGTACATAAGCAAGTATCCAACAACAAAAAATGTAATAATGGTGAATATTTTAAAGCGACTCCTGTGGGCATGTCTGAAAAATACTGTTGAAATAAATGCACCGAATGCCGAGTATCCGAACCAGGGTAAAATGGTAAATACAGAGCCGTTTATTTTGGTCATATAATTAGCAATGACTAACGGCAGGTTTTCAATAACCAGATTTCTGTAAAGAGGTTCAGAAACAAAACAAAGGCATCCTATAATAGCAAGAATGACTGAAAATAAATAACTGTATTGTTTAAATAGGACATGCAAACAAACCAGTATGATTAAAGATAAACCAATACATTGTAAAACATCAATAACTAAAAAGTAGGTGTTGAAATATCCGCTAAACCAACTTATTAAATTAATACGAAGACTATAACCAATTCCTAGTAGAAGCAGTCCACGAAAAAGGCCTTTTTTTATTCGGGGCTTATCATTTCCCTTTTCATTTGCTCGTAAAAGCAGGTAGGTAAATACCAGACCGGAAATCGTGAAAAAAGTAGGAGCTGTGATACCTCTAAAATAGGACCATATATTATAAGCTGTGTTGGTACTGTCTCTGTAAACCGGGTCCAAAAGCGTATCGATAAAATGACCTTGAAGCATCATTAAAATAGCAAATGCTCTAACGGCATCAATAAAATATAGACGATTAGCTTGCACTGGTATTTGTGATTTGGTTTCGATAAAGATAGCTTTTATTAATTAAATAGAAATAGGGAGCAAATGTATAGCAAAATATAATTATTTGTATGTTTTGGAAGCTTTTAATTAGAATAATGTATTTCATTTAATATATAAGCGTAAAAGGAACAAATATTAATTGCAATTTTCAATGTAAGTATTATATTAGCGGATGTGTGATTTTTTAAGAACTATATAATTTATTGTATTAAATCCTGCAGAATAACCAACTGTAATCTTAAAATGTTATGCATATAATCGTAATAAAATCATTTTTATTAATCTTATATCACCAAATAAACTAAATATAACAACATGTCAAAAAGCAAGGCTAAAGCTTATTGGAAGGAGAATTTAAAATACCTCTTCATCCTGTTAGCTATATGGTTTTTAGTGTCCTATGGGGCTGGAATTTTATTTAAAGATGCCCTTAATGAAATACGCTTGGGAGGCTTTAAATTAGGGTTCTGGTTCGCTCAGCAAGGCTCCATTTATGTATTTGTAATTCTTATTTTCGTTTATGTTCGCCTCATGAACAAACTTGATAAAAAGTATGGTTATGATGGTGAATAGTATCTTGTTGTTAGCGTCTATGGATGTGCAGACCTGGACGTATATTATTGTCGGACTTACTTTTACAATATATATCGGAATTGCTATTTGGACTCGTGCAGGCTCTACTAAAGATTTTTATGTTGCCGGTGGAGGGGTTTCCCCACTAGCCAATGGTATGGCTACTGCAGCAGACTGGATGAGTGCGGCCTCGTTTATTTCTATGGCTGGTATTATTTCTTTTGCAGGTTACGATGGGGCAGTTTACCTAATGGGGTGGACTGGAGGTTATGTGCTTCTGGCGTTATTATTAGCTCCTTATTTACGTAAATTCGGAAAGTTTACCGTACCAGATTTTATTGGCGATCGTTACTATTCAAATACGGCGCGATTGGTAGGCGTTATTTGTGCGTTATTAGTGTCGTTTACTTATGTCGCCGGGCAAATGCGTGGTGTCGGTTTAGTGTTTTCTCGATTCCTGGAAGTTGATATCAATACGGGGGTTATGATTGGGATGTTTATCGTTTTATTCTACGCTGTTCTTGGCGGAATGAAAGGGATCACCTATACGCAGGTGGCACAGTATTGCGTGCTTATTTTTGCGTTTATGGTACCGGCTATTTTTATATCTATTCAAATGACAGGGAATCCCATTCCGCAATTAGGTTTTGGAGGAACCTTAGCTGATGGTTCCGGAACGTATTTACTGGATAAATTAGATGGATTAAGCACCGAATTAGGTTTTTCTGAATATACCGAAGGTTCAAAATCTATGATCGATGTTTTTGCCATTACTTTGGCTCTAATGGTGGGGACAGCAGGTTTACCTCATGTTATTGTTCGTTTTTTTACAGTAAAGCGTGTTAGTGATGCCCGAAAATCAGCAGGATTAGCGTTATTACTAATTGCTATTTTGTACACCACAGCACCAGCGGTATCGGTATTTGCGAGAACAAATTTAATTGAAACCGTTTCAAACAAACCTTATGCAAGTGTGCCAGAATGGTTTAAAAAATGGGAGCTAACAGGATTGATAACGTTTACAGATAAAAATGAAGATGGCAATATTCAGTACCTAGCCAATAACGATAAAAATGAATTAGTAGTTGATAACGATATTATGGTGTTGGCCAACCCTGAAATTGCCAAGTTACCAAACTGGGTTATTGCTTTGGTTGCAGCCGGTTCGTTGGCAGCGGCATTATCGACTGCTGCCGGGTTGTTGTTAGTAATTTCAGCATCTGTATCTCACGATTTAATTAAGAAGATGGTCAACCCTAATATATCAGAGCAAGGTGAGTTGATAGCAGCTCGTTTATCGGCGATTGTAGCTGTTGGAATTGCTGCCTATTTCGGAATTCATCCACCAGGCTTTGTGGCAGCAACAGTGGCTTTGGCTTTTGGATTGGCAGCAGCATCATTTTTTCCGGCAATCATTCTTGGTATTTTCTATAAGCGTATGAATAAGGAGGGCGCTATTGCCGGAATGGTTGTGGGGATATCTTCTATGATTTTTTACATGCTGAAATTTAAATTCGGCTGGTTTGGCGGTGGCGGAAAGGACGACTGGTGGTTTGGCATTTCGCCGGAAGGTTTTGGAACCGTGGCTATGGCTTTAAATTTTGTGGTATCTATAATCATAATGAAATTTACACCGGCACCTCCCGAAGATGTTCAGGACATTGTAGAGAACATTAGAATACCAAGTGGGGCGGGAGAAGCAACACATTAAGAGGGAATCAGTTAATGTTTGTCTATAAATAGATGTTGTCTGTAGAAAAAAATAAGTTTAATCACATAAAATATATAATTTAGAGATTGCCTGAATTTTATAATGAGAGTTTAGGTTTTATTTAAAAATTGCAAAACAAAACATGAGTAATTATCACATAAAACATTTAGAAGAGTATTATCAAGTTTACAGAAAATCGATTAGAGAGCCAGAAAACTTCTGGGAAGAAGTTGCCGAAGAACATTTTATGTGGCGCAAGAAATGGGATAAGGTTTTAAGCTGGGATTTTTCAAAACCGGAAGTAAAATGGTTTGAAGGAGCTCAACTTAACATAACTGAAAACTGTATCGATCGTCACCTAACAACACGAGGAGATAAAACGGCGATTTTATTTGAACCTAATAGTCCTGATGAACCAGCAGAACATATCACCTATAATCAGCTTTATAAACGTGTAAACAAGTTTGCTAACGTATTAAAAGCCCAAGGAATTAAAAAAGGAGATCGTGTTTGCATCTATTTACCTATGATTCCTGAATTAGCTGTTTCTGTATTGGCTTGTGCCAGAATTGGAGCGATTCATTCTGTGGTATTTGCAGGATTTTCATCGACGGCTTTAGCAACCCGAATTAATGATAGTGATTGTAAAATGGTTATAACCAGTGATGGATCGTATCGAGGTGCTAAATCCATCGATTTAAAAGGTATCGTAGATGATGCTTTAGAAGATTGCCCGGGAGTGAAATCGGTTTTAGTGGCGAAGCGTATTCATTCTGAAATCAGTATGACTGAAGGACGTGATTTTTGGCTGCAACCACTTTTAGATGAAGCCTCAGACGAATGTCAGGCAGAAATCATGGATGCTGAAGATCCGTTGTTTATTTTGTATACATCGGGTTCTACAGGTAAACCAAAAGGGATGGTCCACACTACAGCGGGTTATATGGTCTATACGGCATATACATTCAAGAATGTGTTTCAATACAGAGAAGAAGATATTTATTGGTGTACAGCCGACGTGGGGTGGATTACCGGACATAGTTATATTGTTTACGGACCGTTAGCTAACGGTGCCACTTCAGTAATGTTTGAAGGGGTACCAAGTTACCCGGATTTTGGACGTTTTTGGGAAATTGTAGAAAAACATAAAGTCACGCAGTTTTACACGGCACCAACTGCTATTCGTGCGCTGGCAAAAGAGGGAGTTGGTCATTTAGAAAAATTCGATTTGTCGTCTGTAAAAGTGCTTGGAACAGTTGGTGAACCAATTAATGAGGAAGCATGGCACTGGTACGATGATAACGTAGGAAAGAAAAAAGCACCTATTGTCGATACCTGGTGGCAGACAGAAACCGGAGGTATTATGATTACACCAATTCCGTTTGTTACGCCAACTAAGCCAACGTATGCAACTTTACCTTTTATTGGTATTCAACCTGCATTAATGGATGAAAACGGACAAGAAATTAAAGGAAATCAGGTGGATGGTCGCTTGTGTATCAAATTCCCCTGGCCAAGTATGGCACGTACCATTTGGGGAAATCATCAGCGTTATAAGGAAACCTATTTTTCGGCTTACGATAATAAATACTTTACAGGTGACGGTGCTTTGCGTGATGAAGTAGGATATTATAGAATTACAGGTCGTGTAGATGATGTGATTATTGTATCAGGACATAACTTAGGAACGGCTCCTATTGAAGATGCCATTAATGAGCATCCAGCAGTATCAGAAAGTGCAATTGTTGGATTCCCGCATGATATTAAAGGAAATGCACTTTATGGTTATGTAACCTTGAAGGAATTTGGTGAAACCAGAGATCATACCAACCTGCGTAATGAGATTAATCAGTTAATTACTGAGCAAATCGGGCCTATTGCTAAGTTGGATAAAATTCAGTTTACAGCTGGGTTACCAAAAACGCGGTCTGGAAAAATCATGCGTCGTATCTTAAGGAAAATTGCAAGTAAAGACACTTCTAATTTAGGAGATACCAGTACGTTATTGAATCCTGAGGTGGTTCAGGATATTATTGATAATGCGTTATAGCAATTAGAAAATATTTGTAAATAAGGGCGGGTTCGATGAATTTTGAATCCGCTATTTTTATTTTATCGATTTAGTAAATACCCCCAGTTAAGGTGTTTTTTCTTATCTAAACGGCCTAAGATTTTTAAAAACACCAGTGCTGTTATGAGTGCATCTCCAGTAGCCGTGTGCCTGTCTACTGTTGGGACATTCAGTTCTTTGCACAAATAGTCTAAACTGTAAGGCTTAGTATTATCCTGATAAATAACATGAAGGGAGCGTTTGTACAAAACACCGGTATCGATAAATCGGTTTTTTAGTTTACCAAGTCCGTGCCTGTGTAGTATTTCGTTAATCATGCCTTTGTCAAAACCAGCGTGATGAGCTATCAGAATATCATCTTTTATATATTCTAAAAAGGCTTTTATAGCTTCAAGTTCTGATATTTTATCGACATTGTCCGAACGCATTAACTCATGAATAGCTACTGTTTCAGGCTTGAAAACGTCTTGTCTTAGGTAGAGTTCTAAAGCGTTATTTACATCTATCTTTTTTCCAACAAAAGAAACAGCACCAATTGATAATACACGATCTTCTTTCATATCGAAACCTGTAGTTTCGGTATCAAAAGCAATGAATCTGGTATTGGAAACAGAGGTGTCCTTTTTATTTTTAAAATGACTGAGGTATGTTTCCCAAAAGTCAGGATAGTTTTTCTTTCTTATAAATAAATTGAATAGCCCCATTACACAAAGTTTTTTAAATCGAACCTTAGTGTCAAGGTCTCCTGAATTTCATTAATAGGCTTAAAGCAACGGCGTAGTTTCAGCTGTTCTTCTTTTGTTAAAGTGCCTATTTCAATAAACTTTCCGGAGTTATTATGTAATAACCCTTGTTTGGTTTTAAACTTCGATAAAGCTTTAAAAGCGTAGGAACAGGATTCGTAAAGTTCTTTGTTGTTAGGTTCCAATTCAGCTAACTTTTCGTATCGCTCGTAAGTACTGTTTACGCCTTTTATTCTATTGCTAAGTGTTAGTAATCTGGCGGCATCAATAAGTGGCATTAAAGCACGACTTTTAATGTTGAATAGGTCTTTTTGGTCTCCATTTTTTTCAACCAAAAATTGTTTAAAGAAGCCCAAAGGTGATGGGTTTTTTAAAGCATCACGACCTAAAAATCTAAAGAAAAGCTGCGTTTTTTCTAAAGTTTCGTATATCGAATCTGATAGACGGCTGGTTAATGTTTCATCCCCATAAACCGGACTAAAATCGAAGAAAATAGAAGACAATAAAATAGCCTTTTCGTCGGGGTTTAATATCCAGTTAGTAAACTGATTTTTCCATTCGGTTAGCGATAAACACCATTCCGGATTTCGCGCCATCATATCGGCTTCACAGTATTCAAAACCAATTTTGTTAAGCGATTTGTTAACGTACTTGGCTAAATCTAAAAAGTAGCTTTTAGTTTCTTCGTATTTATCGGAAGGGACATCTTCGAAAATAATAGCGTTATCCTGATCGGTAAACAAGAGTTGTTCTTTTCTTCCTTGACTACCTAAAGCCATCCAGGCAAATTTAACAGGTGGTTTCGTGGGCATCTTTTTTAATGCAATTTGTACCGCACGATTGCTAACGGCATCATTTACCTGAGCCATTAATTTAATGATGTGTGATAAAGGAATGTTTTGTTCCAGATAACTCTTAATTAAAATCTCAGCTTTAAGTCGCGCCGTACGTAAGGTTTTGGTACGTTTCGCACGTTTTATTTCCTTTAAAATTACGGCAGGATTATTACCGAGGGTAACTAAAACATCATGATGCGTTAATACACCAATAAGCTTAGAGTTTACCGTACCGTCTTTTGTGATGCATAAATGACCAATACTGTGTTTAATCATTTGTAACTGTCCGTCAGCAACTGTAATATCTTTTTTACTGGTAATTACCGGAGAACTCATAATGTTGGTCACCTGAGTTTCGATAGGGAATCGGCCCGTTGCAATTTTGTTTTTAATATCGCTATTGGTAATGATTCCTACCGGATGATTTTCATCGTTAATCACAATAATACAGCCAATACGATGCTTGCTCATTGTAATCGCAGCTTCTTTAAGGCAGGAATTAACAGAACAGGTAATTGGGTTTTTAGAGAAATTAGCCGTTTGAAAATTCACCATATCCTGAGACGTATTGGGCAAATAATCGACAAATATTTTACCAGTTTCTTCTGCAGTATATGGGTCGTAGGTATTGGTTGCGAAAGCTGTAATTAAAAACTTTTGAACCTGAGCATTGTCCTGCGTTACCGACTGAAAAACATCAATCGGTATCGCATAAACAATAGATTCTTCGTTTGCAGTAGCGGTAAGTTTATAATTTTCTTTAGCAATAAGAGGTCTTAAACCAAACACATCGCCACCATCACTAATGTTAATAATTTCCTGAGTGTTATTATTTGTGGTGTGGAAAAGAGTAATGGCTCCGTTTCGAGTCATATAAAAATGCTCGTGAAACGAATCACCTTTTTTGAAAAGGCTATCGCCTTTGTCCAGATAAATTATGGAAACTTGTCCAGATATTTTTAATAAGTTATCCGGTTTAATACTATTAAACGGTGGATAGTTTTTAATAAAATCGTTAACGCGTTCTGCAATGGAATTTTTCAAAAGAAAAGGAAAATTTATTTAGTTAAGTTAGGGTTTTTCCGTGTCTATCTTAAAGATAATTGTCTAGATCATTTTAAAGTCCAGCAATAACTCACCTTCAATAGAAGCTTGTAAGTGGTCTCCTTTTTTAATTTCACCTGTTCCAGAAGCAGGTGTTCCTGTAAAAATTAAATCACCTGGTTCTAAAGTCATAAACTTAGATGTGAATGCAATAATATCACTAAAGTTGTAAATCATTAAACTGGTGTTTCCAACTTGTTTTTCTTCACCGTTAATTTTTAAATCGAAATTAATGTCGTCAAGTTTAGGGAAATTGGCAACGGGTTTAAAACCAGAAATAGGAGCAGCGCCATCAAATCCTTTTCCTAAGTCCCAAGGTCCTTTAGTTTCACGACAAGCGTTAAAAATATCTTTTGCGGTGTAGTCGATACCAACTCCTATTTCAGAGATATACGATGCAGCATCTTCTAAAGCAATGTCTTTACCTTTTTTACCAATTTTTATAACCAATTCAACTTCATAGTTTAACTGGTTTGTGAAACTAGGGTAAACTACATCGGCGTTATCTTTTACAAGGCTTGATTCTGGTTTAGAAAAAATAATCTGATTCCCAGTTTTAACAGCTGCAATTTCTTCTACAGAATTCACATAGTTTTTACCAATAGCTAGTATTTTCATTTTTAGTTTTTGTATTATAAGTTATGGTGTAAATTTAGTAAAATAAGTGTTGAAAAGCCCTTATTAATCTGCTAATAATTTGTTCAGAATGGGTTGTTGAAAGTATTTTTTTTGAAGCGTTTTTAAATGGTTAAAAGTTTTTCTAACTTTATGTAATACAATAAAAAAAAACAAAGTCAATGAAAATTTCGGACTTGCACGATACAGAGTACAATGCGTTTTATAGAACTTACATAGGAATGATTCCAAAAGACAGGACTTTGTTAGAAGGCTTTGAAAAGGGATTAGAGGAGATTGTGGCGTTTTTTAAAGCCATTCCTGAGGATAAGTTGAATTACGCTTATGCGGAAGATAAATGGAGTGTAAAGGATGTATTTCAGCATATTATAGACACCGAGCGCGTGTTTCAATACCGTTGTTTTTGTATAGCACGCCACGATAAAACCTTGTTGCCGGGTTATGATGAAAATCATTATGCCTTACCAGCTCAGGCGAGCGCAAAAACGCTTGATGCCTTGTTGGAAGAATTCACATCGGTACGACAAAGTTTTATAGTGTTACTAAAATCACTCAGTGTAGCGGATTTACAACAATTGGGAAATGCCAATAATTCTCCCATAACCGCACGAGCTGCCGCCTTTGTTGTGTTAGGACATGCCTTATGGCATATGGATGTGATTAAAAACCGATATCTTCAGTAAAGTATTAGTTTCTTGATAACGAATTTCTACGTCTAATAGAAAGGAAAACCAAAACAGACATTATACCGAAAACAGAAAATCCAATAAAAAGAGGAAGTACAGAAGTACTTATGAAATTTCCAATATAATTAGCGATAGGTACGGCTAAAACCGTTGAAATAAACCCATTAATAGCAGCGCCTATTCCTGCGATGTGACCAAGGGGTTGCATGGCTAAGGCTCTCAAGTTTCCGAATAGAAAACCAACCGCAAAAAACTGCATGGCAAAAAATCCGACCAGCACATAAACGCTTGGGTTTTTACCCGACCAGAATAACAGAACATATAGCAATGAAATAGCGGCATAAGCTATAGCAGAAGTAAATCCAATACGAAACATTCCATATTTAACTACTAAACGGCTATTGAAAAACGTAGCCAAACCAATAGAAATAGCAAGACTGGCGAAGATATACGGAAACATTTCTGCCAGATTATATTGTGTTTCAAAAATTTGTTGCGAGGTACTTAAATACACCATAAACGACCCTGTAATAAATCCGGAAACTAAAGTAAAAGCTACGGCGTCTTTGTGTTTAAAAAATTCAACAGCACCATTGATAAAAAGGTTTAATTTAAGTTTGATACGTTTTTCTTTAGGTAAGGTCTCAGGCTGGCGTTTATAAAGCCAGAACATAATACATATTCCAAATATAAGGTTGAAATAAAAGATAGATTTCCAGCTAAAAAAGTATGTTAAAAAAGTGCCCAAGGTAGGGGCAATAACAGGAACCAGAATGAAAAACATCACCACAATAGACATGATTTTAGCCATATAATTGCCACTGTAAGAATCGCGAATCATAGATAACGAAATGCTTCGTGGTGATGATAAGCCCACGCCTTGTAGTATGCGGCCAAGAATCATCATTTTAAAATTTTTGGTTGTTACGCAAATAATACTGGCAATAATAAATAGTGTAAAGCCAACATAAATTACAGGCTTGCGACCAAAGCTATCTGACAATGGTCCGAAAATAAGCTGACCGAAACCAATGCCTAAAAAAATCATGGTAATTAGCAACTGATTTTTGTGTGGGTCATCAACATTTAAAGAATGTCCAATTTCGGGTAAGGCGGGCAACAAGGCATCTATGGTTAAGGCGACGATAGACATTAACGAAGCCATTAAAGCCACAAATTCAAATTTGAAAGGTTGGTTGTTTTGCATTAAACAAAGGTATATCTATAAAATAAGTTAAAAATTAATTTAGGTTAATAAAGCTGATTTATATTGTTAAATTTGTATTGAAACCTACAGTAACCTATTGATGAATATAGAACCTCTACTAAATAGCATTAGTAAATACATAAGTTTAAACGATCAGGAAATTGAATATTTTAAGTCTAAAATCTTTATTAGAAAATATTTAAAAGGTCAATATATTGTTCAGCAGGGAGACGTGTGTAAGTATGAATGTTATGTGTTGTCGGGGTGTACAAAAACCTTCTATGTTGATCAGGAAGGACAGGAGCATATTATTATGTTTTCAATTGAAGACTGGTGGACTTCCGATATGGGAAGTTTTATTAGTCAGACACCTGCCGATTTTAATGTGCAGTGTTTAGAAAATTCTGAGCTCATCATGATTTCTCACGACGTGGTTGAAGATTTGTATCGAGAAATCCCGAAACTGGAGCGTTTTTTTAGAAAAATAGTGGAGCGTGCCTTTGTAGCTTCACAAAAACGCATCGTTAGAAACTTCAGTCTAACAGCTAAAGACCAATACCTGTATTTTAGAGAACAGTATCCGCTAATCGAGCAACGCATTCCGCAGTATATGATTGCTTCTTACCTGGGTATTACCAAAGAATTTTTAAGTAAAATTAAAAGTCAGCTTATCTTAGAGCAGTGATTCTTTGAGGAAAACCCCAGTGTTTTCAGGGGTTTTTGGTAATGTTAATCTAGTTTAACATCATTTGATAATCTACTTCATTTTTATTCCTGTAGATGTTTCTGAACTTTGTCTTGTTCAAAAAAAGGAAATATGCTTAGTTGCAAATTAATTGAAAAGATAAGTTCGGTAAACGATTTAATTCTACAAGGCAAAGCTCTCGAAGCCTTTGATGAATTTTATCATGACGATGTTGTTATGCAGGAAAATAACAACCCCGAATGCGTTGGGAAAGAATTGAATAGAAAAAGAGAAGAAGAATTTTTTAATGCCATTACAGAATTCAGGTCTGCTAAACCTTTAAAAGTAACGGTTGGAGAAAACATTACCATGGTAGAATGGCATTTTGATTATACTCATAAAGATTGGGGGATTAAAAATTATAATCAAATTGCTGTTCAGGAGTGGAAAGACGGAAAAATTATTAAAGAACGATTTTATTACGAATCATAAATCAAATCAAACATTAAATAAAAACAACAATGAAAAAGACAATTAAAAATTTAGCAGTAGTAGCTTTAGTAGCATTTACATCTTTTGCTTTCGCAAACAATGATGTTGAGAAAAAAGCGGTAAAAGTAGAGTCAAGCTCTGTGGTATGGAAAGGGTATAAAGTAACAGGATCTCACGAGGGAACTATTGCTTTACAATCTGGAACTTTATCTTTTGACGGAGATAAATTAGTAGGAGGAGAGTTTGTAATTGATATGGCAACTATTAATACTACAGATTTAGATGGTGAAATGAAAGGAAACTTAGACGGTCACTTAAAATCAGACGATTTCTTCGGTACTGAAAAATACCCAACCGCAAAATTAGTTTTCACTAAAGTAAAAGCTAAGGGTAAAAACTCTTATGCAGTAACAGGAGATTTAACTATTAAAGGAAAAACAGCTCCGGTAACCTTCGATATCTCTATCTACGGAAGCAAAGCAACAGCGTCTTTAAAAGTAGACAGAACTAAATACGATGTGCGTTACGGATCAGCTAGTTTCTTCGACGATTTAAAAGATAAAGCTATTTACGACGAGTTCGACTTAGTAACAGATTTACAGTTTTAATTAAAAAAGAATGCCTCGATGCGCATTGTGTCGGGGGATTTTTATCAGCTATACAGAGTGACTAATAGCAGAGGATTGGGTGTTCAGAGATGAACACCTTTTCTTTTTTATGAAAAAGCTATCTTTGCATCAAAATAAACAACATGTCTTTTAAAAAATTACTGGAACCTCTTAAGGAAAATTTAAAGCAAAACGAGATTGTAGAACCTAACAATCTGCAATCTAAAATTCTTTCAAAAATTAAAGGAGGAACAAGCATGTTGGTTATAGCGCCAGATAATGCAGGAAAAACAACCAGTATTGTAATAAGCGTTATTAATAAATTAAAGGCAGCTTTCGAAGATGCGCCACGCGCCTTAATTTTTGTAAAAGATAAGCAAGCCGCGTTAGACTTAGAAGCGCTTTTTAATACGTATAAGAAAGGAACCGATTTACGCGTGTATTGTGCTTACGACGAGCATGATCTTGAAACACAACGTGAAGATATTTACGTAGGCGTTGATGTAATTATCGGTACCCCAAAACGCATTAATAAACTCTTTTATTTGAATAGCATCAACTTAAAAAAACTACAAATGTTTATTGTTGAAGATGCTGATTTCGTGTTTAAAGGTAACTTAACTTCCGAAATAAATAGAACACCAGAAAGTATAGGAAGATGTCAGTATTTAGTGTTTACAGATCGCTACGATGCCCGTTTTGAGCGTTGGGAGGAAACCTTTATGTATAATGCCGAAACAGTGATTTTGAAGAAGTAGGAAGTTTTTAAGGCTGTTAAACCGAGATTGTATAATCCGAAATAATGAGCTTTATGTGTTGTTGGTAATTTGCATTTTTAATCTGCGTAGCCTTGATAATCAATTGTTTTCAAAGTGTCGTTTTCAAATATAAAAAGGAAGACAGAATTCCCTTCCAAATCTCCAATTTTTATAAAATCAGATTGCAATTCCGATTTTATAATATTTTTAAGTGTTCTTTTTTTTGCTCCAATTTTGATTGAGTCCAAAAACGCAAATTCAGAATTACCTATTTCTGCTTTACAAATCAATTCTCTTTTTAAGGATTTATAAGATTGTATTTTAGTTTTATCAAAAGTCAGTGTTTTAATTGTATCGGTTATTGTTTTGTTGTGAGTATTAATTATCGGTTTAATTTTTAAATTAAATTTTGGATTAAGAATTAATTCATTTAATTCAGATTCTAGTCTAGACCTTAAACTATCAATTTCAAAGTATTGTTCAGGGAGAGCAATTTCTTCAATCGGGATTTGGAGTTCAAGTTTTAATTTTGTTATTGGTTTTTGAGTAATTGATTCCGCTTTTTTAGTTTCTTTTTGACTACAAGAAACTAAAATAAGTAAGATTAAAATTAAAGTACTAAATTTTCTCATTAGGAATGTATTTACAATTTATACATTTTGATAAATATAAATAATATTCTTACAAAGCCCTAAATCCTAAAATGCGAATTCTTTTGGTGTGTTTTTATGGCATTTCTTGATAGAATGATACCAATAAACAGCGAGATAAAAGCACCTACCCAAATACCAGGCACAAAATTTATAAAAAGGAAAAAGTCGTAAGCCCCGTGAAATAGTATAGCCAATAGTAACCCTGCGATATTTAGGACTAAACGGTTTTTAGAAAATTTCGCTTTTCCCATATAGTAGCCCATCAAGATACCGAACGTCGCGTGTGCAGGCACAGCTGTAAACGCTCGAACTAAAGCGGTTTGTATACCACCATCCAAAACATATACGATATTTTCGGTAGCCGCAAATCCCATAGAAACCATCACTGCATAGACAATACCATCAAAAGGTTCGTTAAAATCGGCTTTGGTCTGGGCATAGTATTTTACAATAATGTATTTGCTGAATTCTTCGGTGAAGCCAACCACAAAAAAGGCTTTAATAAACTGTTGAAGAATACTGGTTTTATTGGGTAGAGGTAAAACAATATTAAATCCATAGTACATTATCGAAGTAATCACTATACTTACAATAGCCCCTAAGGCAAATGAAAGAAACAGGAGTTTTGGAGGTTCCTTTTCGTATTTATCTTTTGAATAAATGTAAAGTATGATGGCTAAAATAGGAGCTAGGGCAAATAATATTAAATTCATTTAATAGTGATTAATTGATTAGCAGGGGTGATTAAAATACTAAGCTTTGAGCGTGTCTTCTTGTCAAGAAACACATAAAATATATTAGTTATAAAATGACTTATTAAAACCGCAATCGCAGCTCCTGTTATTTGTAAAAAAGGAATTAGAGAATAGCATAGAATAATGTTTATGACGCACCCCAATAAAAATCTATACACGTTGTTTTTTAACCTATCGGTTATAATTAAATGTTTTTCGTATATCATGCCTATAAATATAAAAAGGGGGGCCCAACAAAAAATTTTCAAAGCAGGTTTAGCTTCGGAGTACCCATTTGAAAAATAAGTATCTATTATATAGTCTCCAAATAAAGAATAAAACAGACCGATAATTATTCCAAGTCCAGCGGCGTAAACCAGTAAATACTTTATTTTTTTTATGTAAATAGTAATGTTCGTATTAAAAGATTCGGCTAAAGATGGGAACAAGGCGTTAATTATTGCGAAACCAATATTCCAGGTTAAGTTAATTACTAAAAACTGGACACTTCCAAAAACGCCATTAGCATGATCTCCGTTAAAATGATTTAAAAACATTTCGTCTATAGAGATATATAACATAACTAATGTATTTGTAATAATTAATGGAAAACTCATGTTTAGTAACTGTTTTGCATATGGCAGGGAGAATGAGGTTTTTTGTATGTTGAATGCTTTTAAATGGTTTAAAATAAAAAAATAAAGTAGGCCTTGCAGAACAAAATCGAAAGTAAGAACTAAAGCAAAATACATAACGCTTAATTCGTTTTTAACACCGTAGTATTGAAGGCCTAAAACAATTAAAAGGCTGGTGATTTTAGTCGTAAAAATAACTTTAGTCCACTTTTTGGCAATTAAGAAATATTCAAATAAATCGGTTAATTTAAAGAGATAACTTAATGCGACAATGAGATACAACGTATTTAATTTCTCATCATTTGAAAAAATGATATATATCAGAATTCCTAAAAAGGTAATTAACCAACTAAAAAGGCGTAGGTAAAATGCCGTTATTAAAATAAAGGAAGTACGTTTTGGATTAAATATAATTTCTCGAATACATATTGATGATAAACCAAGAAAAAATACCGGTGTTAACATGCCTAAAACAGATTCCACAAATTTTAATTTTCCAACATCAACAGTTCCCAGTAAGTTAAAAACTTTAGGAATAATAAAAATACCTGTAATCATTTGAATGGCTTTTTCTAAAGTAAACCATTTTGTAGCTAAAAAATCTTTTTTGCTAAAAGCTGATGTCATGAATGAAATTTATTACCAAATATAGGAAAAGGAGGTCTGTGTTTTCAGATAAAAGTTTTATTATTACTTCAGAATTTAAATGTTTATATGAGTCCAGAATTTCTTCGAAGGTATTACGTTTTGCGAATTATTTCCAGCCCAGGATCGTTTGGAATTGAGAATAATGGTTATGTATCGTATAAAGCTTTACAAAAGGCCTTAAACAATAAACGCAATGAATTTTATGATAATGACTTGTATGAAAAATTAACCTGTAACACGCCAAAAACCATTAAGCGTGACATCGAAAAAATTAAGTCTATGTATCACGTTGAAATTGCTTTGAAACGCAATTACGGGTATTATATAGATGAATTTTGTTTAACTCCAGATCTCAAGGAATTATATGACAAAACAGAACTTTATTTGTTGAATCAATTGTCGCATACCTGGAAAGAGTATATTACTTCCGAACACACTTCTTTGAATGGAGCTATTGATTTTGTAGGCCTTATAAATGCGATTGAACTTAAACTTAAGGTGAATATTAAGTATAATGGTTGGTACGATGATAATAAATTTAAAACCGTAGAAGAAACAGTTTTACCACTTCATTTAAAGGAAATCAATAAAGCCTGGTATTTGGTAGCACAAAACGAGTCAATAGGTGTTTATTCGTTTTGTTTAGATGACCGTATAGAAAGGTTAAAAATTACTGAACGTAAAGCAGATTACACTTTAGAATTCAATGAACAGCATTATTTTAAGGATTCGATTGGTATTTTAAAGACGGGGGAGCAGCCAGAATGGATTCATATAAAAGTTGCTAACCATCATTTTAGATATTTGCAAACTAGAAAAATGCATCATTCTCAGGAGGTTGTTTGTTTTCCCAAAAAGCCGGAAACAGAAACCCTTGATTATGATAATCCTGATATATGGGGCGAAATAAAAATTTATGTTGAGCCCAATTATGAATTTTTAATGCATATTTTAAAATTTAATATTTGGGTTCAAGTTATTGGCCCCCAGAAAGTTGTTGACTACGTGAAAGAGCACGTAGAAAAAATAGCACTTTATTACAACTAAAAAATTTCAAACGGACACCTTTTGTCTGTTTCATCTCTAATTTTGGGTTATTAAGAATTTAAAACCCAAAATATAATATGGCAACCTACAAGTGTAAAAACTGCAATACCACTAAAAACGACACTTTAATTTCTCAATTATCGGTTTCATTAGCCTGTAAAGATGAAGCTGAAGATTCTACTATTTCTTTTCATGCCTGGGAGAAGGTATCAGAGGAGGATGTTTAATTACCGAAATGTACAGGTATTTAATTATTAGTTAAATTAATCTGCAAATATTGAATTACTTAATTCGATTATTATTGATTGCAGTGATTTAAAACAGTAAATAATCTAATCAATATATTAAAATGAAAAAAAATATTACAGTCGCTTATTTGTTAGCAATTTTTCCTTTAACAGGGTTACTTGGAGTTCATCAATTATACTTATTAAATTTTAAAAGATTTTTTATAAGATTAATAAGTTGGCTTACTGTTATAGGAGTTTTGATTTTTTGGATTTATGATTTAATCAATTTACCTAAAATGGTAAATCAGCATAATAAAACGAGAGAAAACCAAGTAAATGTCATAATTAATCTGCTTGATCAAGGAAAGTTGAAAGAAGCTTTAAAAATGTTTGTTAAAACCGGATATACTCAGGTTTATGTTAGAGAGATAATCAAAAGAGGAAAAGGAGATGTTATTGTAAAGCACTTTGCAGCAACAGAAAAGGATAAAAAAGACTTGGAAAGGTTAATTAGTAATGGAGATACCGAAAGTCTAGTTGTTTATCTTACTAGTTATTATGCAAAGAGTAAAATGACAGGTCTATTGGCTTCCTAAAACATTTTGTAAATGATTGCTATATATGTAATTGGAGTTATAGTTGGATTAGTAATCTTTATTTACATAGGTTACTATTTGTGGAAAATTTCGTTAGAGAAATATGATTATAACATATTTAATATAGGTGTTATTATAAGAGGTTTATTGGCTATAGGAAGTTTATGGTTTGCTATGCTTTTGTATGATGCTAAAGATGGTTCCTCAATGATATTGATGTTAGTTTCTACATTATTATGGTTATGGACTTTTTTGGCTACGGCTTTTAAAACAAATATTTTTATAGCTGTATTTTCACTATTATATCAGTTGTTTGCTGTTTTTTTGATTAAGTCTGCAATAAATAAAGTTTTAGAATAAGTAAAACAAATAGAGTTTAAACTTAATAAAGAATTTGATATAAATTAACTTAGGGTAGTTTTAATCAATCAAAAATGACTAAATAAATTCAAAATTAATTAAAGAAAATAATTATGAGTTGGGCGACAAAACAACAAAAAGGAGAAATGGCATTAATGGGAGTTGAAATGCTAACAGGAATGTTTAAAGATTTTGCTGAAGATTCAAAAAGCAGAAGAAATCAAGTTTTATCTGATAATGTAATCACAGTAGAAGAGTACGAAGCTCTTTACAAAGAAATGGAGGAGTATCGAAATCAGATAGAAAATTTATTACTAGATACTGAATTAGGTTGTAAATACATTAAAACTCAAGAAATTTTTTTAATGATTGTGAAGATAATCATGTATGATTTGGAATTCGATTATCAAGAAATACTAAGTAATTTTTCAAGCTTTATAGATAATGAAATGTTTATAGAGGGACATCAAAGGGCAATAGAGCAAAGGGATAATAGATTAGATAAAGAATATCAATTGGCTTTAAAAGATTATGAAACTGAATTAAAAGAATATGCAATAAAAATTGAAGAAAAAAAATCAAAAAACTTTTTTGGTAGACTTTTTTCTGAGGAGATACCAAAACCTATTAAACCTGAGAGAAGGCAGTAGTTATATTTTAGGAGAATGGATTTTAAAAAGAAGGGGAATAAGGAGTTTAATTTCTATTCCCTTTT
The DNA here is from genome assembly GCF_032926325.1 of Aestuariibaculum lutulentum. NCBI lineage: Bacteria > Pseudomonadati > Bacteroidota > Flavobacteriia > Flavobacteriales > Flavobacteriaceae > Aestuariibaculum > Aestuariibaculum lutulentum. The sequence continues at coordinate 3,508,511 of NZ_CP136709.1, read as the reverse complement.
AAATAAATTTTTATCCCCTCCAAAACCACCTCATAATAGGCTTTATTAGATGGTACAAAGTGGTTATCGATGCCTATATGATTTATCAGATATTGAAATTTATCTAGAGAAACCAGTTTTAAAGCTTCAACTTCTTCTTCCTGTGGGATTAAATTTTCTAATGGTTGTTTTAATTCACAAATGTAGGTGTGGTGGAATTCGTTATCGGTAATACCAGAATCATAACTTTGAAAGCATTTAAAGAAGCCAATTTTATGTAAGTCAGATTCGGTAATATTTAAACCTATTTCTTCTTTTGTTTCACGTAAAGCGGCCTGTTCAATAGATTCTCCGGCATCAATATGTCCAGCAACAGACACATCCCACATGAGTGGGCAGATACTTTTTTTTGCTGAGCGTTGTGATAAAAGTATCTCACCGGTTGTTGTATAAAACCAGATATGAACCGTATTGTGGAAAAGCCCTTTTTGGTGAATGACTGATTTTAGCTCAGAAACGCCGGTAGGAATGCCGTTAGCATCAACAATGTCTATATATTCGTCCATAATTGAGAAAAGAAAAGCCTCAATGAAGAGGCTTTGATTTTATTTAAAGTAGCTGAAGGTTTCGCCGTCTTTAATATTTAGTAAACTTTCGTAAATTAATTTAATAACGTTTTCAACATCGTCTCTGTGAACCATTTCTACAGTGGTGTGCATATAACGTAATGGTAACGAAATTAAAGCAGAAGCCACACCGCCATTACTGTAAGCAAAAGCATCGGTATCGGTTCCGGTAGCACGAGATAAAGCACTACGTTGGAAAGGAATGTCTTTAGCTTCAGCTGTATCGGTAATTAAATCACGTAATTTTTGTTGTACTGCAGGAGCGTATGCTATTACAGGACCTTTACCATATTCAATTTCACCCTGAACTTTCTTTTCAATCATAGGTGTTGTGGTATCGTGTGTTACGTCGGTTATAATTGCAGCATTTGGTTTAATGGTATCGGCAATCATTTCGGCACCGCGTAGTCCAATTTCTTCCTGTACAGCATTCACAATGTACAATCCGAAAGGTAGAGTTTTGTTGTTTTCTTTTAGTAAACGCGCTACTTCGGCAATCATAAAACCACCCATACGGTTATCTAAAGCACGACAAACAAATTTATCACCATTTAAAATATGGAATTCATCCGGATAGGTAATTACACAACCAACATGAACACCTAAAGCTTCAACTTCTTCTTTGGTTTTGCATCCACAGTCAATAAAAATATTGTCTGGTTTTGGTGTTTCTTCATTTCCGGATTTTCTGGTGTGAATGGCCGGCCATCCAAAAACGCCTTTTACAATACCGTTTTTAGTATGAATATTAACGACTTTACTTGGTGCTATCTGGTGGTCACTACCACCGTTACGAATGACGTAAATCATTCCGTTCTCAGAGATATAATTTACATACCACGAAATCTCATCGGCGTGACCTTCAATTACAACTTTATATTTTGCTTCTGGATTTATAACCCCTACAGCAGTTCCGTAAGTGTCTGTAATAAACTCATCAACATAGGGTTTAAGGTAATCCATCCATAATTTTTGACCTGTCCATTCGTACCCTGTTGGTGCTGCATTATTCAAATATTTTTCTAAGAAGTCGATAGACTTTTCGTTTAGAATACTCGTCTTTGTCATGTTTTAAAAGTTTTGCACTAAAATAAGAATATTAATAGAATTGAGGTGTTATCCAAACGGAATATATTAATAGTTTTTAAAGAAATTTCCCCAAAGGAAATATTAAAGAAACCTGCTTAAAAAAACGTTTTCAAAATGTAAATTAGTAATTTTGAAAAGCTAATTGCTCCAGAATTTTTATGAAGAATGTTTTAACATACTTAATTTGTTTTTTACCTGTTTTGGCATGGTCTCAAATCAATGAATTTGAACAGGATTCTACCGATGTTACCTATTTAATAATCGATGGTGATTCTATTCCGAAGAAATCCATTGATTTGGAGGAGGTTATTATATTAAATAAATTGAAATTTGATAATCGTGACGACCGTATCAGATATTTAATTCTTCGTCGTAAAACGTTAAAAGTGTATCCGTATGCAAAAATGGCTGCCGAGCGACTGGATTCTATGAATAAACGATTGGCATCCATAAAGCGAAACCGTGAGAAGAAACGATATACCAAACAGGTTCAAAAATACATTGAAGAAGAGTTTTCTGAAAAGCTGAAGAAATTCTCGCGTACCGAAGGACAAATTCTGGTAAAATTAATACATCGTCAAACAGGAACAACCGCCTTCGATTTGGTAAAAGAACTCCGTAGTGGCTGGCGAGCATTTTGGTATAATACTACAGCAAGCATGTTCGATATTTCATTAAAACGTGAGTTCGATCCGGAGAATGTAAAGGAAGATTATTTAATTGAAGATATTCTGTTGCGAAGTTTTCAAAGCGGACAATTAGAACGACAGGACTCTGCTGTAAAATATAATTTTTACGACTTAACCGATAAGTGGATCAATAATAAAACGCCTGAATAGTATGCGCGTTCAAACTGAATTTGAAGAAAAATTAAATGCAACCTCTCACGCAATAGGTGCTATTTTTGGAGTTGTAGCTTTGGTGATGCTCATTCTTTTTCAAACTAATAAAACAGCTTACAGTTTATTTTCGGTAATAGTTTATGGTTTGTCCATAATTGTTCTGTTTTCTGCTTCTACCTTGTATCATGCTGTAAAGCACGAGAAGAATAAGCATTATTTTAGAATTGTAGATCACATAGGTATTTATCTTTTAATTGCAGGAACCTATACGCCGGTTTTATTAATAACATTGACCAAAAGTCTGGGCTGGCCATTGTTTTGGATTGTCTGGGGAATTGCTGCATTTGGTGTGGTACTTAAAATCTTTTTTACAGGACGATTCAGTGTGTTTTCAACCTTGTTGTATTTGGTAATGGGGTGGCTTATTGTATTCGATTTTACAAATCTTAGTGAAGCGATGGCTAGTAATGGGATTTTACTATTGTTTGCAGGCGGATTAGCCTATACTGCAGGTATTATATTTTATGCTATTGAAAAAATACCATATAACCATGTCATCTGGCATTTGTTTGTTTTGGCTGGTGCCATTTGCCATTTTTTTATGATTTTCTTTTACGTAATTTAATATGATTGATATTCAGACTGCTTCGACCCAACAGGATTTTAAGACTATAGAGTCTTTAGCTGATATTATTTGGAGAGAGCATTATATTCCAATCGTTGGTAAGCCCCAAATAGATTACATGCTGGAAAAATTTCAATCGGCTGAAGCCATAAAGCAGCAGGCTTTAGAAGGTATGAAGTATTTTACTTTAGTCTATTCAGGAATACCTGTTGGGTATATTGCTATTAAACCTGAGGAAGGCGTTTTGTTTCTCAGTAAAATTTATGTTTTAAAAGATTACAGAGGTAAGGGAATCGCTAAAAGCGCCATGCAGTTTGTTGAGAATAAGGCAAAGGATTTCGATTTAAAGACTATTCGGTTAACGGTAAATATTAATAACGAAATAGCCATTAAAGCTTACGAGAAATTAGGTTTTATAAATGCAGGACCGATTGTTGCCGATATTGGCAACGGATTCATTATGGATGATTACTTAATGAAAAAGAAGGTAGACTAACCTTCAATAACATCTTTGTATTCTTCAAAAAAGGCTTCAAACAAGGTCATTTTCTCATTAAAAAACTCCATAACTTCCTGCCAGGTGTTTTTGTTATGAATGGATACTTTTTGTTCTAAAGGCACATAAATTCTGGAAATTTCCTTTTCATTATCTAAAAAGAACTGCTCGTCGTAAATAGCTTCAGGCAAGTACTCGTCCAGTAAAATTGATTTTAAAGCTTCCAGCTTTTCCCAGTATTTAATGCGGTATTCCAAATCGTCTTCTAGGTCAAGAGCTACCAGAGCTTTTTTGTTGTCGAAGTAAAATTTAAAGCTAAAACCTTTTAGTTTGGTGTTATAAAGTATCCATTTTCTAGGAAATGATTTCCCGAAACTGATCCAAAACTCTTGTTTTAATTTTCTTGATTCTTCTTTACTAAACACTTCTAAAATCGTCTTTTTGTTAGATTAAATAGGCAACAATAACACCTAAAATTATAGAGATAAATTTCGATAAGTTAAATTTATGTCCGTCTGAACTTTCAAATAAAATGGTGGTCGAAATATGAAAAAATACTCCAATTACAATAGCGTTAAATACTTGCGAATAATGCGCAACCGCTTCAGATGTTGTTGAAATTAAAGTTCCAAGTGGCGTCATTAAGGCAAACACTAGTAAGAAACCTGCAATTTGTATTTTTTTGTATTCCGATTGTAATAAAAACATGGTAATAATTGCGGCAACAGGTATTTTATGAATTAAAATACCGTAAACCATATCGTTGTGATCGTGGATGGCAAAACCTTCTAAAAAGCTATGTAAACACAAACTAATAAATAACGACCACGGGAATGTGGTGTCTTCCTTATGAATATGAACGTGTCCGTGTTCGGCTCCTTTAGAAAACAACTCTAAAATTAATTGCAGTAAAATACCCGAAACAATATAAACACCGGCCAGTTTTGAGTCTAAATGATGGTAAACTTCAGGCAACAATTCAAATAGGGTAAGGGCTAATAAAAAAGCACCACTAAATGATAATAATAGTTTGGTGTTAATTGATTTTTGTTTGCTGGTTAATTGAGCCAGAACAAAGCCGATAACAACTGCTAAAAAAGGAAATAAAAATTTATTCATTAAATGTATAACGCAATAAAGCGATTTATTTAAAGATCATAACTAAACGTTCAGACGTCTTAGGGCTAAATTTACGTAATTTATAATCACCAAAAACGTCAAGTAAAAATACACCGGCTTCTTCAAAAAGAGCTTCAAAATCAGCCAGAGTAAATGCTTTTACACGTTCCTGAAAATTATAATCTTCACCGTCAGCTGTAAAACTAATATCCTTAACAATATACCCGTCTTTAACATAGCGTTTCAAGTTAAACGTAATGCCTTCTACTGTTTTGGTTTCTTCAGGCACCAGATTGTCTATGATAAATTCACTGTTCATAAAATCGATAACTCCAAAGCCAAAATCGTTTAAATCTTCTTTAATCGCTTTAATAGTATTCAGGTTATCTTCGTCTTTATCAAAATACCCGAAACTGGTAAACAAATTAAAAACGGCATCAAACTTTTTACTAAATGGCTTACACATGTCGTGAACAGCAAAATGCAAGCTGTCATTTTCAAACTGTTTCGCAAAAGCAATGCTGTTTTCACTTAAATCGGCACCAGTAACATCGTAACCTAACGAGTTTAAATACACCGCATGACGTCCGCGTCCGCAAGCCAGGTCTAAAATGGAGCCGTCTTCCGGAAGGTTTAAATATTCAGTAAGCGTATCCATAAAATGCTGCGCTTCACTGTCGTCTCTGTCTTTGTATAAAATGTGGTAAAATGGTGTGTCAAACCACGAAGAAAACCATTGCGTTGTGTCTTTGCTCATAGATGTGTTGTGGGTTCCCCGAAAAAAGTTTCGGGTCAGGCTTTCCGTTATATCTTTTTAATAAGTTCACTCACGGTCACTTATAAAAAAGGATGTCACCTCAATCCTTAACCTAAATTCAGTTTATCATTAAATTCACGCAAAATTACGCTATTTTTGCATTCTATTAAAGAAGAACACACAGTAAGTCTGATAAAAAAATGGGAGAAAATTTTGAAATGGTAGCCAAAACCTTGTTTGGTTTTGAAGATTTGTTAGAAAAGGAACTAACACAACTTGGCGCGCAACACGTTAAAAAGGGTGTGCGAAGTGTGTCGTTTGTTGGTGATAAAGGCTTTATGTATAAGGCAAATCTGGGCTTACGTACCGCCATTAAAATTTTAAAACCTATTAAAAGTTTTACGGTAAACAGCGAGCAGGAATTGTACAACAAAATGTACGCGATGAACTGGGGCGAATATCTAAAGCCAACAGGAACTTTAGCAATAGATGCAACCATTCACTCCGATTTATTTAAACACTCGTTGTTTATTGCTCAAAAAGCAAAAGATGCTATCGTCGATAAATTTAGAGACACTACCGGACAACGCCCTAATGTAGATTTAAAATTTCCGGATTTAAAAGTTAACGTCCGCATCGATAGAAACCAGTGTACGATATCATTAGATTCTTCTGGAGATTCTTTACATAAACGTGGTTACAAATTAGCAACTAATATTGCGCCAATTAATGAAGTTCTGGCTGCCGGATTAATCATGTTATCGGGCTGGGATGGACAAAGCGATTTTATGGACCCTATGTGTGGTAGTGGTACGATGTTAATTGAAGCCGCTATGATTGCTTGTAATATTCCGCCAAACTTAATGCGTAAGGAATTTGCTTTCGAACGCTGGGAAGACTGGGATGTGGATTTGTTTGAAAAGATAGAAGAGTCCTTACTGAATAAAACACGAGATTTCCATTATACCATTACAGGTTACGATAAAGCACCAAGTGCAGTAAAAAAAGCTCAGGAAAATATTAAGAATGCCGAGCTTGATGATTTTATTACTGTAAAGCATGAAGATTTCTTTAAAACTCAAAAGGGAGGTGAACGAAAATTGCATATGGTGTTTAATCCGCCTTACGGAGAGCGTTTAAATATAGATTTACAAGAGTTTTACAAAAGCATTGGTGACACTTTAAAACAAAGCTACCCGAATACCGATGCCTGGTTTATAACGAGTAATTTAGATGCCTTAAAGTTTGTAGGCTTACGACCATCGCGTAAAATACAGTTATTTAATGCGAAATTAGATTCGCGTTTAGTGAAATACGAAATTTACGCTGGTAGTAAGAAAGGTAAGTATATGAAGTAATAGAAATAGAAAAAGCTCGGATAAATCATTTTATCCGAGCTTTTTATTTTACATCAACTCTAAATTATTCGATATGTTATCTCGTAGTTCAGATTTGGCATTTACGGCTTCAGCATAACTATTCCATTTGGCGATAACGTTGCTTATTTCACTTATAATAGTATCTGCTTTTTTAATATTCATACTTTTAGCTACGGTTAGTAAATCTTGTCTGTTAATGTCTTTACGTTTGCCATTGACGCTCAAAGCATGCTGGCTCACCCAGACACTTCCTGGTCTATAAGCAAAACAAATGTCGTAAGCAGGCGCCAGTTCCCAAACGTCGTTTTGTTTTAAACGGAAGGCAAAATTTTTAGTGTGGTCGTCGCAGTTTTTACCAATAACATTAAATACCATACGTCTGAACATTTGTTCGGCTTGCGGGTAAGGTAGTCTTAACATACGCATGGTTTGAAACAGCTGTTCGTAGCTGTAACTATGCATATCGTTAAAGTCGTAATGTTGTATAGCACACCAGGTTTGAATATGATGTTTGGTATCGTTGCCTTCACGATCAAATCGCTTGGTCATAAAATGAGCGCGGTTATTTTCTTCTAAAAGTAGAGATTCCATCATGTCAATACCACAATCTATAGCCATATTATAGTATGCCATTTCTATTCTTCCGTATCCCTGACTTTCTCCAAACTGAGCATCGCTAACACCATCAAGTTTAATCAACCAATGTTCAAAGCCTTTTGGAGCGTTGGTTTGTCCGGAACGAACCTGTCCTGTTTTTTTATTGTAAGCAATAATAGCTTTTGGTCTCGCACCACCGGCAGAAGTTCCGATTTTCAGAATGTCGAGCATAGCCTGACGTTCATCTTTATTGATGTTGGTTTCAAAGCCTTCTCGTTTAAGGAGCATGCGTTGTGCAATATCTACCAGGCTATCAATTTCTACTTCAAAAGTGTTTTTATTAGGTTTAAGTTGCGTGGGTTCAAATTCAAGAGCACCCATACCACGAGTACCAATAAAACACAATTGCTCCACAGGGTTCATGCTGTTTTCAGGTCGACCTTGCTGTGCTAACCAGCTATTGATAAGTTGATTTCCGTATTTATCAGGCAGTACATCAGCCAAAAGTCCTGGTAAGCCTTTAAATGTATCATATTCATTATGTCTTGATACGCGAAGTTCAGGAAACGAAAATATTTGTGTGCCAGATTGCGATGGCATTTTAATAGGAGATAGTTCTATGCCTGAAGATTTAAATTCAGGAGTATATTCAAAGCTGGCCAGACCTGTGTCGTCGTTCCATGAAACAGCACCAACTACCTGATTCCATATTTTTACAAAGGCTGTTTTTGTGCTTACCATTCGTTGTCGGTTTGGGGATTTGTATTTTTATTTCTGGCGCGTTGACGTTTTTGCTTTTCTAATTTAGCTAATTCCAACGGACTGATTTGGTGTTCAATTTTAAAGTTGCTGAAGACATGTAGTGCATCTAAAGCGCGTAAAATTTGAATTAAAGAAGTTAACGAAATGGCTTCGCCTTTCTCAATCTGACTAATGGTCCAGCGGTTTACGCCAGCGGCTTCAGCAATCTGAGCTTGTGTTTTATTTTGATTTAAGCGCTGATGCTTTATATAGCTTCCTATAGCTTCAACAATGGCTTGGTCGCTCATGGAAGTCCAATTTATGTTAGTATTTACCATAATTATTAATTTAAAGTCTAATTAATGTTGGTATTTTCTAACTCAAAAATAGTGATTTTAATTGAAATATGAAAGAATTAATATAGTAATGTTGGTAAAAGCCATCTTTAAAACTTAAAAATCCAGTTAATGTTAGTGAAAACCAACAAAACTGGATTTAAAATTTTGAGTAAAATTGAAATTATTCAGGTATCTGCTGACTTAAACAATGTAGTGTACCAAATCCCCAGATAAAATCGGTTGCCGAAATTCCTATAATCTCCCTGTCAGGGAAACAATCGGCTATAATATTTAATGCTATACGGTCTTTCGAATCATTAAAAGTTGGTACTAAAACCGCTTTATTAATAATTAAAAAGTTGGCATAGCTTGCCGGTAAACGAATGCCATCAAAATCTAATCGTTTAGGCATTGGTAAGGTTACAATATTCGGGTTTTTACCATTTTCTAACTTCGATTTCTGTAAGCGTTTTAAATTATCCTGAAGCGGCTTGTAATTTGCGTCTTCCGGATTATCTTCAACTACCGTAATAATAGTATCTTCATTAACAAAACGCGCCAAATCATCAACGTGGCCATGCGTGTCGTCACCTTCAACGCCATCACCTAACCAAATTACGTTGGTAACCCCAAGATATTCTTTAAAAACAGCTTCGTAATCTTCTTTTGTAAACCCTTCGTTTCTAACCTGAATAGTAGGGTGTAGCAAACATTCTTCGGTAGTTAACAAAGTGCCTTTGCCGTTAACATCTATAGCGCCGCCTTCAACAATTACAGGTTTTCCTTTGTAGGTGACTTGTTTAAGCGGAACATTTAAAAAACCAGCTACTTTTTCAGGAACGTGTTTGTCTAATTTAAAATTAGAATATTTTGCCCATCCGTTAAAATTGAAATTTAAAGCTAAGCGTTCAGCACCTTTTTTTACTATAATCGGTCCTGAATCGCGCATCCAGCTACGATTGGTTTTATGTACAATAAATGACACATGTTCCATGTTTACATGTGCCATGTCGAGCATACCGGTAACTTTTTCTTTGAGCTTATCGCTAGCAACAACCACGATAACACCTTCAACAGTAGCTACTTTTTTTATAAACTCGACAAAGGCCCATTGAATGGCTTCGTATTTTCCAGGCCAATCGTTTCCGTTATGCGGAAAACATAATAAAACAGCTTGTTGTTGTTCCCATTCAGCAGGGAAAATCCATTGTTCTGTATTCATTAATCGATGACTCTTTTAGTAATATCTCCGTATTTATCAATTCGGCGATCTCTTAAAAATGGCCAGTTCTGACGTACATTTTCCTGTAAACTTAAGTCTACCTCTGCCATTAAAATTTCTTCCTGATCTACCGATGCTTGAGCTAAAATTTCACCTTGAGGTCCGGCAATAAATGACGATCCCCAGAATTCAATTCCATTAGTGTCTGGTAAATATTTTTCTAAACCAATACGGTTTGCAGCAGCCACATAAACACCGTTAGCTACAGCGTGACCACGCATCACATTCATCCATGCGCCTTGTTGGTTTTCTCCAAATTCGGCCTTTTCCTGTGGATGCCAGCCAATAGCTGTTGGATAAAATAACACTTCGGCTCCTTGTAAGGCTGTTAAACGTGCAGCTTCAGGATACCACTGATCCCAGCAAATTAGTGTACCTATATTTCCTTTTTTAGTAGGGAAGGATTTGAATCCGATATCACCTGGTGTGAAGTAGAATTTTTCGTAGAAATGCGGATCATCCGGGATGTGCATTTTACGGTATAACCCGGCTTCAGAACCATCGCTATCAATAATATAAGCACTATTGTGATAAACACCTGCCATTCTTTTTTCGAAAAACGGCACAATAATAACAACACCAAGCTCTTTTGCTAAGGCGCTAAATGCGTTAAAAGATGTACTGTATAATGGTTCTGCTAACTCAAAATTAGATACATCTTCACTCTGACAAAAATAGTGGCTACTATAAAGTTCGGGTAACGAAATAACTTCTGCTCCTTGATTAGCAGCATCTTTTACCCACTGAATACATTTTTTTAAATTGTTTTCAGGTGTGTTATTCAGGTTTAACTGAACAACCGCAATCTTGTAAGTGTTTTTAGGCATTTTAAACTATGTAATTTTAAACAAAGATATGTATTTTTTAAAAGAAGAAGTTTAAATATTTCTTACGAATTTTATTTGTAAATCTTTACTTTAATTGTTTGAAATACAGGGTTTAGATGGTAGTTTGAAATAAAAATTCCCTTATGATTTAAGTAGAAATCATAAGGGATTAATCTTTATGTTGTAATAAATCGGTTACTTCTCCTTTTTATAGAGTGGAATTCGATATGATACTGTATAACCATAGCCAACACCTATGCCACTGCTGTCGTAGGTTTTATGAAATCCGGGAATATAAATGTTTTCAAAATTCCCGGGATCAGATTCTGCAACTAAGAATTTAAGTTGTGCGTTAAGCCCTAAATAAAGGTTGGTTAAAACTTCAACTTTTATTCCTAAAATAATTTCACTCCAGAATGCCGTTAATCCGTCATAGGTTCTGGCTTCTGTAGATGAAAAATTGTTCCAGTATTGCGTGGTGTTGTAAACTGTATAATTGTTTAAATCGTGACTAAAGGTACTTCCTCCAACACGAAATCCGAAGTAAATCATATTGTCCATATCCAACCAGTTTACGTACATGTTATAATCAACCCCGCCTTTAATGTAGCCACCTTTTGTATTTACATCAAGATAGTCGTTAACTGTCTTTTTTTCTTCGTATCCCAGTTCTCCCGCGATATATAACTTGCGTTTAATACGGTAATCGGCCGAAATTTCAAATCCGCTGTAATCATCATCGATGGTAGAACGAATCAATTTACCCAAGTCGCCACCAACACGTAAACCATATTTAAGTTTCACTTTTACCGAATCGTTAGCAACACTTGTAATACTGTCGTTTTGAGCATTTGAAGAGAAACAAAACAACAGTAAGCACGCGATACTACTAATGATATAAATTGAAATGCGTTGTTGTTTCATCTTCTACAGATTGGTTATCGGTTAATGGTTGTCTGGCTTTAATCCAGTTATCGCTATCGTCTTCTATAGTTAGCGTTACGTTTTTAAAAATGGTTTTGTAACCACAGGCACGCGACACATAAACTTCTTCACGACTATAGTTAATAGTAATCATATCGGAGTTACCTTCAACGTAATCATCCGAAGTGTTATCTGGCGTACCATTATTATTTACAGCGTAATCTTTATGTAGGACGAATTGCGTGGTATTGGCATAGGTTTTTAAAGGAAGAGACAAGGTGTTGGTTGAGCTACCAACAGCAATAGCCGGAAGTACCGGGTTGCCTTCATCATCAATACCATACAATACCAAATTGAAAACATTTTTCTTGCTTTCCTGATTGTTTACATCGTAAAAATCGATAATTAAATTTGGTGTTGTAGGTGTGCCATCGGGACAAATATCGTCGCGTTCGCAACTGATGTTTATGCCTATGAAAAGCGCTATAACAACTAAAGAAATAAATTTTAAGTATTTCATTCTTAATTTTAAATAGGTAGCTGAAATTTTGTTTCAGACTGGCAATTTAGGGATTTAAAAATAATTAACGCTTTTCTAATAACACAACATTTTCTACGTGAAATGTTTGCGGGAACATATCGACAGCTTGTGTTTTAACCACTTTGTACATATCATCCATTAGTGCTAAATCTCTGGCTTGTGTTGCACTATTGCAGCTTACGTAAACTACCCGTTTAGGAGCTATATTTAATATTTGCTGAACCACATCTTTATGCATCCCGTCACGAGGCGGATCGGTAATAATAATATCCGGAACACCATGTGTATTAATGAAATGCTGATTGAAAACGTTTTTCATATCTCCTACAAAAAACTCGCAATTGGTGATATTATTGCGTTCGGCATTTTCTTTAGCTGCTAAAATGGCATCAGGTACGGCTTCAACACCAACCACTTTTTTTGCTTTTCTTGAAACGAATTGCGCAATGGTTCCTGTTCCTGTATATAAATCGTAAACTAGCTCGTCACCGGTTAATCCGGCAAAATCTCTGGTTATTTTATAAAGTTCGAAGGCTTGTTCGGAATTAGTCTGATAAAACGACTTGGCATTAATTTTGAACTTTAAGCCTTCCATTTCCTCAAAAATATGATCTTCACCTTTATAGCAAATAATCTCCTGGTCGTAAATGGTATCGTTAGCTTTTCCGTTTATAACGTAAAGTAAAGACGTTACTGCAGGGAATGTTTCAGCAATAAAATCTAATAGTAATTCGCGCTTTTCTTTGTCCTCCTGAAAGAATTGAATCAACACCATGATATCTCCGGTAGTTGATGTACGAATCATCATGGTACGTAACAATCCGGTTTGGTTACGGGTGTTAAAAAACTCTAAGCCGTTTTCAATAGCAAAAGCTTTTACCAAATTTCTAATGTCGTTCGAAGGGTCTTGTTGTAAATGACATTTCTTGACGTCAAGAATTTTATCCCACATACCTGGAATATGAAACCCTAAGGCATTTCTATCCCCTAAATCTTCTCCAGACTGGACTTCTTCTAAAGTCAACCAACGGCTATCGCTAAAAGAGAATTCCATTTTATTACGGTAGAAATATTGTTTCGCCGAACCTAAAATAGGAGTAACCTCCGGAAGTTCAATATGTCCTAAACGCGTTAGGTTGTTAGTCACTTCTTTTTGTTTGTAATATAACTGATGTTCGTAAGCCATATCCTGCCACTTACAACCACCACAAACGCCAAAATGCTCACAAGCTGGCTTGGTACGCTTATCTGATAATTTATGAAATACCGTAGCTTTACCTTCGTAATAGGCCTTACGGGCTTTAAACGTTTGCACATCAACAACATCGCCAGGAACGGCATTAGGTAAAAAAATAACCTTTCCATCTGGTGCTTTGGCAATCGTTTTACCCTTAGCTCCAGCATCTACAACTTCTACGTTTGTAAATATTTGTTTTCTCTTTTTTCTAGACATGCTGCAAAAATAATAATAGCCGGAAATAAAAATTGGTTTATTTTCATTTAGTTTAACAGAAACTGTGTTTTTAAGATAAAAACTGATTGTTAATTAAAGATTTTCTGAAACAAGTTATATTTATTAATTTGCGAGCCCTAGGGATGATTTCTCTCCCACGCTGAATTTTCGAACACTTCGAAAGGATAAAGGTACAGTAGGAATGGTTATTTTATCAATTTAAATTATATTAAAATGGCTGTTTTAAAAGAATTAACATCGCAGCAAGCAATCGATTTAGAAAACAAGTATGGCGCTCATAATTATCACCCGTTACCAGTGGTGTTAAGTAAAGGAGAGGGTGTACATGTATGGGACGTTGAAGGTAAACAGTATTACGATTTTTTATCTGCGTACTCGGCCGTTAATCAAGGGCATTGTCACCCGAAAATCATCAATGCTATGGTTGAGCAAGCCAAAGTGCTGACTTTAACTTCCAGAGCGTTTTATAATGATATGCTGGGTAAATATGAAAAGTTTGCCAGCGAGTATTTTGGTTTCGATAAGTTATTACCAATGAATACGGGAGCTGAAGCTGTAGAGACTGCTTTGAAAATCTGTAGAAAATGGGCTTATGAAGTAAAAGGGATTGACGAGAATGAAGCTGAATTAATTGTGTGTGAAAACAATTTTCATGGGAGAACAACTACTATTATTTCATTCTCTAACGATCCTGTTGCTCGTGAAAACTTCGGACCATACACGAAAGGGTTTATTAAAATTGAATACGACAATTTAGAAGCTTTAGAAGAAGCATTAAAAAATAATAGAAATGTTGCAGGTTTTTTAGTTGAGCCTATTCAAGGAGAAGCCGGAGTTTATGTGCCAAGTGAGGGATATTTAGCAAAAGCAAAAGCGTTGTGTGAACAATATAATGTTTTGTTTATTGCAGACGAAGTACAAACAGGAATCGCCCGTACTGGAAAGTTATTAGCGGTAAATCATGAACATGTAACACCAGATATTTTAATTTTAGGTAAAGCAATAAGTGGTGGCGTATACCCTGTAAGCGCTGTTTTGGCTAATGATAATGTTATGAATGTCATTAAGCCAGGGAATCATGGGAGTACGTTTGGAGGAAATCCTGTAGCAGCAGCAGTGGCAATTGCCGCCTTAGAAGTGGTTAAAGAGGAGAATCTAGCAGAAAAAGCTGAGGCACTCGGGCAATTATTCAGAAGTGAATTGAATAAGTATATTGAAACCAGCACTATCGCTAAGTTAGTGAGGGGTAAAGGCTTGTTAAATGCAGTTGTAATCAATGATAGTGAAGATAGTGATACGGCATGGAATATCTGTCTGGCTTTACGTGATAATGGTTTGTTAGCTAAACCAACCCACGGAAATATTATTCGTTTTGCACCACCATTGGTAATGACCAAAGAGCAATTGTTAGATTGCGTAAATATCATTACTAAAACGCTAAAGCATTTTGAAAAGTAATATCTTAAATGATAAAAAAAAGCGACCATTTAGGTCGCTTTTTTTATTAATGGAACTTTAAATTATTGTCCCATAAATTCTTGCATGCGTTCTTGAAGCAATTCCTGATCTCCCATAGCATCCCAGCCAAGCGTCATAATTACCCATACCATCATTAACAAATAAATTGCACTTAATACGATACCTACTATAGCTAATATTTTACCGGTTTTTACATTAGAATACCCAGTATAAAGTTCTGTGTTTTCTAAATAAAGTTTAGTGGCTTTACTAGCTAAAATTAAGGCTATAATACCAACAACGAGACCTACAAGACCATAGCAGCAACATGTAAGTATTGATACAATTCCTAAAACTAAAATAAGAGTTGAATTGGGTAGTTTTTGTTGTTCCATTTGATATGATGTTAAATTGAAAATGTTTTTATAAAAAAGCTTGTGATAATAATTACAGCATTAATAATAGCTAAAATTAAAATGATTCTGTTAGCAGATTTAAAGTTCTTAAACAAATTAAAAGCAATTACCGAAAACATAAGAACCAGGGTGTAAATAGCCGGATACATTTTAAACGCAGCAATAAATTCGCCATGAAGCAATAGTGAAAATGCACGTTGCATACCACAGCCCATACATTCCATACCGAATAATTCTTTATTCAGACAGGGCAACATGTATTCTTCTAAACCTTGCATTTTTAAATGAATTGTATTCAAATTTATAAAAATAAAAGGTTTAAAAGCTTTATTTCGGGTTGTTTATCAGAATTTTTTTGCTAAACACTTGATTACCATTAGAAGTGATTTTTACTATATAAACTCCATTGGATAATGCTTTAGTTGAGTAGGTATAACTTGAATTTATATTATTAATTACTGAATTTATAACCTGTTTTCCTGAAACATCGAATAATTGAAACAGACTAATATCTATGTTGTTAGGGTTTTTAATTTTTAATTGAGCAATAGTGTTGTTTTGAAAAACATCAAGTGTTTTAAATATTTCTGAATTAAGGTCTAAGGTGTTTTTACTGAATGCAATTTCAAATCTATCGGTGTAATTACCTTTTTCAATATTAATATTAAAATCCTGTTGTTTTAAGTCAATATAAGTATTTGTTAGTTTGTCATGAATATATATTGGCGTATTGTCTTCAATATTTTGAATGTCTGTTGCACGAATTCTTAAAGGCATATTATTTGCGACTTTTATACCTAAAGGAATTGTCATGGTATCATCATAATTTAAAGCTTGTGCTAAAAAAGCTAAATCTTCAGTTTTCCAGTAGGCGTCAGATTTTAAACTTCCACCAATGCTTGTTGTTGTCTCTAATCCGTAATCAAATCCTTGTGTAGCAGAATGATGGAAGGTTTCAACCAGCTGGCGTGTATATTGATTATTAAAATCGATATTTAATCTAAAACGCTTATAATCATTTGGGATTTTTGAAAATTCAGAGATTACTTCCGCTCTTTGTTTCGTATTTGTGGTTTTAAAGAATTTGGTAGAATCTGCAACGGTGTTTTCTTTTTTAAACGCACGATGACTGTTTTTTGCTTTAACATAGCCTGAAACGGTTCCTTTAACCATAAAGCCTTGTCCAATGGGTATATACCTTACATGAGCAAGTGATTTTGTGGATACATAATTACTAGAACTATTTAGTGTCCCATCTCCGTTGAATGTATTAAATGTAGCCGGCGTATAAGTTATGAGTTTACCATCTGAACTTATAGTGTAATGTGCATAACCTCCTTGGTATTCTTTTAAGTAATGCGTGTCTATATTAGGGTTTTGCTCCCAGAACCTTAATGTCCCGTCGATAGTATTTTTGTTTTCTGAATCGTGTATATAGGCAACGGCGTCAAGTGCGGAAGGGTATGGATTTCCTACCAAAGTGTATTTGTCTGGTTTAACTTTAACACTAATGGTCCCTGTATTTGGCTTTCCTCTAAAATCGTATTGTTGTGCACTACCAGAACCCGATGTACCTTTCATGGTAAAACCTTCTCCAGGGTTAACAACGATAGTCCCCTGAACGTGAGACCAACCGTAATAATCATCTTTAGCAATATAGCGCCAAATCCAGTAAGGTTCTATGTTTAGCGGATTGGAGGTTCCGTTATAGTTTGACTTGTGTACATATGTAGCAGGCACAGATTCGGTTAGACTAACTACATCATTTAGTAATGAAATTCCGAATTTGTTGTTGTCACTGCTATTGGTTGTTTCCCCTATGGGAGAACACCAATAATTATATTCATAAGCATCAACATTACCTTCTTGATAAAGGCTTAATTCACCTTCTCCTGAATTTCTTTCGTTTTCATCACCTTGAATGATTTGAGCTTCGTCTCTTAGGTAGATTTTACTTTCAGTTTCATTAAGGTTTATATTCTTAGTAACGAAAATTACTTCATCTTTAGCGAAAACGTAGTAGTCATTTCTAACCGAAAGTTGAGCATATGTCAAATTACAAAACATTAACAAAAAATAGGTGTAATTTTTAATCATGATAATGAGGGCCTTGACATTGTGTTGTAGCAAATATATTATTTTTTATATTTTTTTCAGCATTTAATCGATGAAATTTACTTTTAAGCGTGAATTTGATGGTGTTTTAAAATTCTAAAATATTAAGAGTGCTTCAAAATTTTAATTTAATTTTGCAAAAAAATAAAGAGTTAATCTAACTCTTTAAGAATGAAAGCTTAATCAAGACTTACTTAAAAAAATGAAATACATAAATTATATACTGATTGTTTTAGGAGCTGTAGTGGCTATATATTCGAAAGCAGGGGAAGAACAAAATCAGTATATTTTAATTGCTGGTATTATAATTTTAATGGCTGGAATATATAGGATTTCAAAAACGATACCTAGTAAAAACAGTGAAGAAAATATGTTTGAAGACAATGAAAATTAAAAACTATGTCGTTTAAGGTAGGTGATAAAGTATTGGTTTTAGACGAGGATATGTCTGGGGTGGTTCAGCAGGTGATGGGAGATACAGTTTCCATAGAAACTGAAGATGGCTTTTTGTTAAGTTTTCAGGCTTACGAGCTGGTTAAAACCCAGTCCAACAAAACCATAAAAGAAACATTATCTTCTTCATTAGGTATTGGTCAGGCCATTCAGGAAAAGGAACAATCGAAAAAGCGGACGCAGCAGCCTAAGAAACGCGCTAAAGATCGCTACGAACCAACCATGGAAGTCGATTTACATATACATCAATTAGTGAAGTCCTCGAGAGGGATGACTAATTATGATATGTTGACTTTGCAATTAGATACGGCTCGCCGGCAACTGGAATTCGCTATTAATAAACGTATTCAGAAAATTGTATTTATTCACGGCGTAGGTGAAGGCGTTTTAAAAACTGAGCTAGAATACCTTTTCGGTCGCTATAGTAATGTTAAATTTTATGATGCCAATTATCAGAAATACGGACTAGGGGCTACCGAGGTTTATATTTACCAGAACACGACTGATTATTAGTTGAATACAGGTGATAAGGTCTCCGTTTTTAAGCTACTGCTAATTTCAGAATCATCTAAAGTACCGAATTCTAAAACATCAAAAGAAATCACGCTTAAATCAATATCAAATACCGTTAATGTAACGCGGTATTCTTTGGTAATGTTGTGTGCTCTGTATGATGTTGCAGCTACAGATGTGCTTACTTCCGCATTTAAATAATCGGCACCAGCGTCAGGATTTGTAATGTCGTTTGCAGGGTTGTTATCCTGAGATTCGTTTTCTTCATCACGGGTATTAACACCATCACCATCATCATCAGCATCTAAATAATCAGGAATACCGTCGCCGTCAGTATCTTGTGCATCCTCTAAATTATCATCACCATTCGGGTCTGGATTCTCATCAATGGTTCTAATGTTATCACCATCGTCATCCAAGTCTAAATAATTTGGAATACCATCGTTATCGGTATCATCATCAGTTAAATCACCATTACCATTTATATCCTCAAGAATAGCAGGAATTCCATCGTTATCATCTTCAGTTAAAACCGTTCTAATGGTCACAGAGCCACTGGTAGCTTCGTAGTCTTCGGTTATTTTAACGTCGCTGTTAGGAATGTCGTTGCAAAACAAATCGCTTGGCAAAGATGAATTGCTATACATTCTGTAATTGAACGTATTTGTTGAAGATAAGCTAAATGTTTCTTCGTAAATATTGTTGTCTCCTAGTGTTAAAATCTCACTAAGGCTACTTAATTCAGAAATTCTTACCGACAAAGACTCTGAAGGGGCATTTTTTGTTTTATAGAATACTAAGCCATTAGTCCCGGTGCAAACCGAAAATTCGTCTTCAAAGTCGAATTCCACATCCAGAACATCTCCATCATCACAAGCCGAATAGGTTAATAAACTCAGGGTAGTTAAAGCAAAAAATATCTTACGCATTCTATTTGGGTTTTAAGGCAAAAATAAACGAATTGTATTTTATAACGTAGCATATTGTCAATAATTTTATTCTAAGTAATTTTGTGATGAAAAATACAATTATGCAACAGGTTTATTTTGATAATGCAGCAACAACGCCAATGAGAAGCGAGGTTGTAGAAGCGATTTCTGAAGTGATGAGAACAAATTATGGAAATGCATCGTCTTCACATAGTTTTGGTCGTTCGGCTAAAGTACTTGTAGAGAAAGCAAGAAAAACTATAGCCGGTTATTTAAATTGTTCTGCAGGTGAAATTGTATTTACTTCTGGAGGAACTGAAGCTGATAATCTAATTTTAAGATCAGCCGTTCGTGATTTAAAGGTGAAACATATTGTGACATCTAAAATTGAACATCATGCTATTTTGCATACAGTTCAGGCCTTAGAAAAAGAATATGGCATTCAAGTCAGTTATGTTAATCTCGATGCAAATGGTGATGTAGATTATCTGCATTTGGAAACTTTATTAGATACTGAAGAAAAGACCCTTGTTAGTTTGATGCATATAAATAATGAGATTGGTAATATTACAGATATTAAACGAATTTCTGATTTATGTAAAACATATGAGGCTCTATTTCATAGTGATGCGGTTCAATCCGTTGGTCATTATTCTCTTAATTTAGAGGATGTAAAAGTTGATTTTTTAGCAGCATCAGCTCATAAATTTCATGGACCTAAAGGAATAGGATTTGTATATGTAAGAAGAGATTCCGGTTTAAAGCCTTCAATTACTGGAGGAGAGCAGGAGCGAGGCTTACGTGCCGGAACTGAGAGTATACATAATATTGTAGGTATGGAAACCGCTTTTAAATTGGTATGTGATAATCTCGATACCGAGCAGAATTATTTAAAGGAGTTGAAAACGTATTTTATTGAAAAAGCTTCAGTTGTTATCCCAGATGTTTCCTTTAATGGACAATCAGGTAGTTTAAATCAAAGCACGAATACCATATTAAATTTACGTTTGCCAAACTCGAAGGTGGATGCGTCTATGATTTTGTTTCAACTGGATTTAAAAGGTATTGCCTGTTCTCGCGGAAGTGCCTGCCAAAGCGGAAGTAGTCAAAAATCGCATGTGCTTTCTGAGATTTTAAATTCTGAAGATTTACAAAAGCCATCGCTTCGTTTTTCGTTTAGTATTTTTAACACTAAAGAAGAAGTAGATTATGTTATAGGTGTTTTAAAGCACTCGTAAGTTGTTGTAAGAAAGATAATTCTTTCTTTATTTGTGTATTTTGACAGTTTTTCTTGTATTTTATCGAATAAATGTTATTTTTACGTTCCCTAAGTTTTAATTAATTCGATTACAAAATGTTAAAAATTGTCCCTATAGCGCTAACAGCGTTTTGTCTCTCATTTAGTTTAAATGCTCAAATAGGTATTGGTACGACTAGTCCAGACGAATCTTCAATTTTAGATATCTCTTCTGAATCTCAAGGTATGTTAACGCCCAGAATGACTACTGTTCAAAGGGTAGCTATATCTAATCCTGCAAAGGGTTTATTAGTGTTTGATACTAATGAAAATGCATTTTATAATTTCGACGGAACAAATTGGGTAAGACTTATTACAGAAAGTAGTATTAGTGATTATACAGGTTGGGCTGACTATTCCGATGGAGTATATACCGAAGCAAGTCCTTTAAGTTTAACAGCAAATAACAAAATAACATTACCTAATCATGCCAACACTATCAGAGATAGTCAAAAACCAATTGATGTGACTGAATTTTACAATTCTACAAATTCTACTATTACTGGGAGAAATGGAGACGGAATTAATATTGTAATAGAATTTAAGGTTAAACCAACGGTTAACCAAACTACAAAAATTACGGTGTCTGTTGATATAGGTGGAGGTATTGGAGAATTGTATAAAAGAGATTTTATTACTTCAAAAGGTGTTGGAGTTCAACATTATTATTTAAGTTCGTTTAATGCTTATACTTTAGATACATGGGAAGCTAATGGAGGAACTGTAAAAATAGTATCTGATTATGCTTCAGATATTTATGATATTCGATACATAATAACCAGAACTCATAAGGCGAGATAAGTTTTGTGATTTAAAGTTTTTTATTTTAAAACTTCATAGTTGTTCTCACATTAAATACTCTTGGTGTTAAATAATTAGGAATACCATATTGTCTTTTAGTATATACATCTCGTACCCAAGTGTTGGTGATGGAATTTTGCACATCGAACATGTTGTAAATTTCGAAACCAAAAGACAGTGCTTTAAATGGTTTTTTCCAGCCACTGTTAAATTGTTTATTTGCATCAACTAAAACAAACTGTAAGCCTAAATCGGCACGTTTATAATCCGGTAATCGGTTTTGGTATTCGTAAACATCGGCATAGCTCGGGGACCCACCTGGTAATCCTGTATTATATACTAAATTTAAATACACTTTTAAATTAGGGACGTTTGGTACATAATCCTGAAATAAAGCAGCAAATTTCAAACGTTGATCGGTGGGTCTGGCAATATAACCACGTTCATCGATATTCTCTTCAGTCTTTAAATATCCAAAGCTGAACCAAGATTCTGTTCCGGGCACAAATTCACCATTTAAACGCATATCCAGTCCATAAGCATAAGCTTTGGCATTGTTTGAAGCACGGTAGCGAATGCGAACGTTTTCAAGGGTATAGGTGTTAACGTCATTCAGATTTTTATAGTAAGCTTCGGAAGTTAGTTTAAACGGGCGATCCCACATTTTAAAACTGTAATCATTTCCTAATACAATATGATACGATTGTTGAGCTTTAACGTTAGGTTGAACCACGCCGTTGGCATCACGAAGTTCTCTGTAAAAAGGAGGCTGGTAATATAATCCAGTAGCCACTCTAAACAGCATATCTTTTTTCCAGTCTGGTTTTATTGCAAATTGAGCTCTTGGGCTAAAAACAGTTTGGTTAGTTTTTTCAATACCCATACCGTTAACCGACCAGTTATGGGCTCTTACTCCAGCATTGTACCAAACATCGCTGGACCCAATAGTGCTACGTTTACTCCATTGTAAATAGGCTTGTATACGGTCTATTTGTGTTTTATTTACGCTTCTTACATTCTGAAAAGCCTCCAATGGTCCTGAATACGCAACATAAGGTTGTTCGTTTGGTGATGTTTTTGGCGGACGAATAGAAAACCCTGCCGAATCGATAACTTCCCATTCAATTAATCGGTCGCGAATATCTTCATGGGTATATTTTACAGACCATTCAAATCTATTGTTATTAATCTTATAATCCCCTTTGTGCTCAAAATTACTTATTAAGGCATCTAAATCGTTTCGTCCGTGATTTAGCTGACTTCCAATACCGCGGCTATACTCAACTTCACCAAGATTTTCACCACCTATATCCGTATTTACTTCACCTAATCTGTACTGTGCTAAGATATCAAAATACTCTTCTTCCGTGGTATGATAGGTTGAGGCTAATAAATTTAAATTCAAATTATCGTTAGCGAAATAGGTGCCTTTAAAAGCGCCGAAAAAGGTACGATACTGATCTTTTTCCTGTCCTTCGTAAAACACCAAAAGTGCTATTGGGTTGCTAAATGTACCGAAGTTCGTTTGGCGTGTTTCGGGTTGATAGTTGTATTTGTTTATGGAAGCATTTCCTAAAAAGCTTAAATGAAATTTATTTGAGAATTTATAAGTTAAATAGGTTTGAATATCAGCAAACGAAGGCTGATAATTCGTTTCTGTTTCTTTTTCATCTACCAACAAGCTGTTGTCGCGATAACGTATACCAGCGATACCTGTAAACTTTGAATCTTTACTAATGTTTTCAACGGATATGCTTCCGCCTAATAAACTTAAATCTGTATTAACTTCAAATTGATAAGGTGTTTTGTAAGTGATATCTAAAACCGATGATAATTTGTCTCCGTATTTAGCTTGAAATCCACCGGCTGAGAAATCGACGTTTTGTACTAAATCTGTATTCACGAAACTTAATCCTTCCTGTTGCCCGGAACGAATTAAAAAAGGTCTGTAAACTTCAATACCATTTACATAAACAAGATTTTCGTCGTAATTACCACCTCGTACGGAATACTGTGTACTCAGTTCATTATTATTGCTAACCCCCGGAAGGGTTAAAAGCAGGTTCTCGACACCGGCGTTTGCTCCCGGGATTTTTCGAATCGTTTCCGGTTTTAAAGTGATGATACCTTCAACCTCTCTTTGACTTGTATTATTGATAATTATCGTTGCAATTTGCTCGGTTGCTGTATTCATTACCGGGTTGAATTCAAGTATTTCACCATTTTTAAGATGAAATTTGCTTGCTACCTTTTTATAAGACAGGTGAGTGAATTCAACCGATATATCTTGATTCGCCGGTATATTAAAAATGTAGAATCCATTATTATTGGTGGTGGTTCCGCTGGTATTCCATTTAATATTTACGTTAGGAATAGGAGTATTGTTATCGTCTAAAATGATTCCTTTTATTGTTGCTGTTTGAGATATACCAGAAATTGATACAACAAAAAACAGAAGGGTAATAACGTAAAATTTGCTTTTCAAAGGTAATTTAGTTTTTTCTATAGAATACAGACTCAAATGTAGAACTATTTCCAACATTATCGGTAACTATAAGTTTGAAATTATTTTTAGTTTCCGTTGAAACATGATCGTTAAAATCGAAAGTTAGTGTTTTGTTTTTATATTCATATTCCATTAAAATCCACTTACCATTTATAGTTGCTCTGTAATTTGAAATTCCAGACCCGGAATCATCAATTTTTAACTTTAAAAAGCGATAGTTGCTTATCCATTGTTCGTTTTTAAAATTAACAGCAGTAATGGTTGGGTTTGTGGTATCTGCCGTTAAGGTATAAGAGCCCAGATATTTAGTATTAGCAATTAAAGTATCTCCAACCCTTTTTGTTTCGGTATATACAGGGTAGTTGTTTTTTCTTCCGACCAATCTGGAAATAAATAACTTGTTTTTATCTGCATCATTGAAATGACTAACATTAAAATTAATGTTGAAATTATTCTTAGTCGGAATAATATCTTTATGTAAAGTTAGTGTATCGTTTTTTACATTAAAATCGATATAGAAATTTTCGTAAAATGTATTGGGGTAAAAGTGAACGGCTACGTTTCCAGCTTTTAAATTAGTGCTTTGGTTGGCGTATATATAATAAGGTGTTTTTTCTTCGGTTTTTACAGAAGAGGTTTTGTTGCCTTTAATATTTACTGTAACCCAGGCTTCATTATTTTCAAAATCTAAAATTAGAATTTTATAGATAGAGTTTGTGCTGTCGGCAATAATTAAATTTCCGTTGTTTAACTCCGGGCTATATAAACTTAAGTTATTGTTTTGATTGAATAATTTTTGAACACGATGTTTGGTTTCTGTGTAATGTTCATAATCGATAAGCTGATTAATGTTTCGCGACTCATCAAAAGAAAACGATTGGAAATTGATTTCAAAATTCTGATTACCGTTTAAAAACGATTGAATCTGATAAACACCATTAGAGTTAGCTGCTAAATTTTGTCTGTCGTTGGTTTCGACCCCAATCCCAATAGTTCCGTAGGCTTCAATGTTTTCGGTAGTATAATCACCTGAAGCCAGAGGTATTAATCTAAGTTTTTGTTTTTTATTTGAATTATTTACCGTTGAAGAATCGTTTAACGGATAGGCGTAAACAGACTTAACAGTTGGTTTTGTGGTGTCTGCGACATCAATTCCAAAAAGCATGGGGTTTAATGTATGTTCTTCTTTGTTTCTAATTTCAAAATGCAGGTGTGGTCCGCCAGAACCACCAGTATTTCCACTGTAAGCCACATGCTCTCCTTTTAACACTTTTATTTCGTCGGCGGTAGGGAATAATTCAATTTCATAAGATTCTGCTTCGTATTGATGCTTTTTTACATAAGTTTCAATCTCTGGAGCAAACTTTTGTAAATGTGCGTAAACTGTTGTGTATCCGTTAGGGTGAGTAATATAAAGTGCTTTGCCATAGCCATAATGAGAAATTTTAATACGACTAATAAAACCATCGGCAGCAGAGATAACTCTCAACCCTTCTCGCTGCTGTGTTTTTATATCTAAACCGGAATGAAAGTGGTTTGATCGCAATTCAGCAAAGGTTCCAGAAAGAATTAATGGCACCTCTAAAGGATTGCCAAAATAATCCTGAGGGTAATTATTCTGAGCCTGAGTAATTAAAGAAAAAGTTGTAAGTAGAAATAGGACTAATCGCATAAAAAAGTAGTTGTTGCTAAGTTATAAATTTGGTGTTACACTGCAAAAATAAAAGAAAAATCAAGCCATCACATTGATTTAGAGTATTAACGAGAAATTTCAAATTTTATTAAAAAACAATTGTTATTTATACTAAGGTATGTTAACTTTGTGTAATAAGTATTGAAATTTGCAAATGGGTAATATTGAAGATATTGTAGATTCTTTAGAAAGCAAAATTAGCAAAGTATTACATAGATTAGAGCTTTTAAAGCTTGAAAACTCGAAGCTAAAGGAAGAACTGGTAGCTTCAAGACAAGAGATTTCGGCCCAAAAAGAGCATATTGCAAACTGGGAAGAGAAATATGAAGCTCTTAGAATGGCAAATACAATACTTGGCAGTGACGAAAGTAAAAGAGAAACTAAGCTTAAAATAAATGCTTTAATTAGAGATATAGATCATTGTATTGCTCAGCTCTCAGATTAAACATAAAACAAATCAATGTCAGACAAGCTTAAAATAAAGCTATCTATAGCAAATAGGGTATATCCTTTAAATATTGACCCAAGTCAGGAAGAAGGATTGCGTAAAGCAGCTAAGAATATCGAGGCAATGATTAAGCAATTTGAGCAAAGTTATTCTGTTCGAGATAAGCAGGATGTATTAGCGATGTGTGCGTTACAGTTTGCGGCTCAGGTGGAGCAGAAGTCTATTGATAAGGAGCATGTAAACGAACATGTTGAAGATAAATTAAATGCGTTAAACGATTTACTTCAATCTTATTTAGTCTCTTAGCGTTCTTTAAAATAAGTTAAAAATACTGCCTGCATTAGTGATTTTTTTTGATAAACTCAACGTTAATTCTTTAAAAAGGGTGAGTTTAAGTTGTTAAAGCATGCTGCCTTGAGCAGACCCTTGATCAGCTTGTTAACCCTAAACTTGTTTTTAAGGAGTTTATACAAAACTTTATACTGGTGTGGGCTTTTTTATATGTTTAAATCAACTAAAATCAATAATGGATAACTCAATTATATTAATTGCAGGAGGGGGAGTCATAGGGATAGCAATAGGTTTTGTTATTGCTAAGGTATTAGAAAAAAACAATGCATCTAAACTGGTAAAGGAAGCCAAGAAAAGTGCCGGTTTAATTATTAAAGAAGCTAATAGCGAAGGCGAAGCGATAAAAAAAGATAAAATTCTTCAGGCTAAAGAGAAATTTATCGAGCTTAAGTCTGAGCATGAAAAGGTGATTTTATCTCGTGATAAAAAAATGGCGGAAGCCGAGAAACGTACACGTGATAAAGAATCTCAGGTGTCTAGTGAATTAGCTAAAAACAAAAAACTTAACGAAAGTTTAGACGCTAAATTAAAGGATTACGATCACAGATTAGATGTTTTAGATAAAAAACAGGAAGAAATAGATCGCTTACACAAAAGCCAGGTAGAACAACTGGAAGTCATTTCAAGTTTATCGGCTGAAGAAGCTAAAGCACAGTTGGTGGAGTCTTTAAAAGGTGAAGCGAGAAACGATGCGATGGCTTATATTCAAAATGCTTTAGAGGAAGCTAAATTAACGGCTGAGCAGGAAGCTAAGAAAGTCATCATCAACACAATTCAGCGTATTGGTACAGAAGAGGCGGTTGACAACTGTGTATCTGTATTCAACATTGAATCAGACGATGTTAAAGGACGTATTATTGGTCGTGAAGGTCGTAATATTAGAGCTATTGAAGCAGCTACAGGAGTTGAAATTATTGTTGATGATACACCAGAAGCTATTATTCTTTCATGTTTTGATGCGGTACGTCGTGAGGTGGCACGTTTATCATTGCACAAATTGGTAACGGATGGGCGTATTCACCCAGCTCGTATTGAAGAAGTGGTTCAAAAAACACAGAAACAAATCGAGCAGGAAATTATCGAAGTTGGTAAACGTACAGTTATCGATTTAGGAATTCACAACTTACATCCGGAATTAATTAAGATGGTTGGTAGAATGAAATACCGTTCGTCTTACGGACAAAACCTGTTACAACACTCGCGTGAAGTTGCTAAACTTTGTGGGGTTATGGCTGCCGAACTTGGTTTAAATCCAAAATTAGCGAAACGCGCCGGTTTATTACATGATATAGGAAAAGTGCCGGATGCTGAAGCAGATATGGAAACGCCTCACGCTATTTTAGGTATGCAGTGGGCTGAGAAGTTCGGAGAGAAAGAAGATGTGTGTAACGCGATTGGAGCACACCACGACGAGATAGAAATGAAGTCTTTATTAGCGCCAATTATTCAGGTTTGTGATGCTATCTCAGGAGCAAGACCAGGGGCAAGACGTCAGGTGTTAGATAGCTATATTCAACGTCTTAAAGATCTTGAAGATATTGCTTTCGGATTTAACGGTGTTAAGAAAGCTTATGCTATTCAAGCGGGTAGAGAGTTACGTGTTATTGTTGAAAGTGAAAAAGTAGATGATCAAAAAGCTGCTGATTTATCATTCAACATATCTCAAAAAGTTCAAACGGATATGACCTATCCTGGTCAAGTTAAAGTAACGGTTATTAGAGAAACCAGAGCGGTAAATATTGCGAAGTAATTATCGTTTTAATAGATATTAAAAAAAGCCTCAACACATGTTGAGGCTTTTTTATTTTCTGGGATGATACATTTCTACCACTTTAGTTAAATGGCTTTTATCTAAATGCACATAGATTTCGGTGGTTGTAATGCTTTCGTGACCTAGCATGAGTTGAATGGAACGTAAGTCTGCGTTATTTTGTAAAAGATGTGTAGCAAACGAATGTCTGAAGGTATGTGGCGAAATACTTTTCTTTAGTCCAATTTTTTCGGCTAACTGTTTGATGATGGTAAAAATCATAGCGCGCGTTAATTGTTTGCCACGACGATTTAAAAACAAGGTGTCTTCATGTCCGGGTTGAATAAGGAGATGATTTCTAATTTCACTACGGTAAATATTGATGTATTTTTGAGTGACTTCAACAATTGGGACAAAACGTTGTTTATCACCTTTTCCTGTTACTTTAATAAAACCTTCATCAAAGAATAAGTCAGAAAGTTTTAAATTGATGAGTTCGCTAACTCGTAAACCACAGCCGTAAAGGGTTTCTAAAATGGCCCGGTTACGTTCGCCTTCAGGTTTACTTAAATCTATGGCGCCAATAAGTTTGTCTATTTCTTCTTCAGATAAGGTATCAGGAAGTTTTCGTCCTATTTTTGGAGACTCAATAAGATCTAACGGATTGGTTTCACGGTAATCTTCAAAAACTAGATAATTAAAAAAACTACGTAAACCGGAAATGATTCGAGACTGTGATCTGGCATTGACTAGCTTTGCCGTTTCATAAATAAACTGCTGAATACTTTCCGTTTTTATATCTATAGGAGAAATAGCATCATTATGAGCTTCTAAATACTTTATAAGTTTTCTAATGTCAAGAGAATAATTATCGATAGAGTTTTGAGATAGCCCTCGTTCTATTTTTAAATATAACTGATAATCTTTTAAAGCGTTTTCCCATTTCATGAAGGTAAAAGTAAGGTATTTCTATTTTAAACAAATTGAAGCATGTAAAAATTGTTTTTAATAAAATAAAAAAGCCGGAAGAATACTTCCGACTTTTTTATCTATTCAGAAAGATTAGAATCTCTACTAAATGGTTATTGATTTAATTTTGGTTGATTGTTGGTAATAATTATGAAATTATATTAGAATCTACCAGTAATCATGTTAATTAAATCGATAATCCACCAAACACCTAATCCCATCGCTGTAACAATGAATACAATGTTCCAAAGGATTGGTTTTCCGTAGTACCATCTGTGTCCTGCAGCCCATCCTAAGAAGAACCATAATAAAATACCAATCACTAAATTATCACCTACAGCAGAAGCTATTGGTGTTAAAACTTCAGTGGTTGTCGAACTGCCAGCTAATTCTGTAACTGTTCTTTTTACAGGAAAAGATGCGTAACTAGTAGCGTATGAAACTAAAGTCACTAATAATGTAAGTAAAAATTTAATTTTCATAATTAATCATTTTTATGTTTGTTGATACAATTTAAAAAAAAATCCTGTATCTATCTAATAAACACTTAGTTATTTTCTTTCATAATATATTCTTCTTTTCTTACTTGCTTATTAATTGCGGGAAGGGTTGCGTTTATAAAGGTTTTTTATATTTCTTAAATTGATTTTTTTTGAAAATGCATTTAATAAAGAAACAATACCCATTTATTTCTTTTAAGAGTTAGCTGTCTTGTAGACCTATAATAACAACAAAAAAAATACTTTATTAACGAAGAAACGTAGGGGCTTGATTTCGAAAGTAAAAACAAGAATAATGTCAGTAAAAATTTAGTTTTAAAAATTAATTA
This sequence comes from Aestuariibaculum lutulentum, assembly GCF_032926325.1. Classification (NCBI taxonomy): domain Bacteria; kingdom Pseudomonadati; phylum Bacteroidota; class Flavobacteriia; order Flavobacteriales; family Flavobacteriaceae; genus Aestuariibaculum; species Aestuariibaculum lutulentum. The sequence goes on along the minus strand of NZ_CP136709.1, from coordinate 3,478,347 downwards.
TTTTATGTTTGTTAATGTAACCTGTCAAAAAAATTAATATGTTAAGAAACCGCCTTTTATTTTTTATGGTATTAGTTTATCCAATATTTATTAGTGCTCAGGAAGCCTATGAATATATCGGATTTGTTAGAATTAATGATACGGTTAATATTGCTTATAAAGTTTCTTTAACCGAGCAAAAAGGAGAGGTGAAGGGTTATTCGTTAACAGGTATGGGCGGAGAGCATGAAACCCGATCAACTATTCGTGGCGAATATTATGAGGATAAAAAGCAATTAAATTTTAGAGAAACGGGAATTGTTTATACCAAGTCTCCTGTAAATCAGAATGATTTTTGTTTTATAAATACAACAATAGAAAATTTTTCTTTTAAAAAGGACAATAAGATTAAAGCTGATTTTATTGGTTTGTTTCCAGACAATACGAAATGTATTGATGGAGAAATTATGTTGAGCCCTTTAGAAAAAATGGAAGCCAAGTTTGATAAAGTGATGACTAAAATAAATAAGTCGAAGCGTGTGTCAGATAGTATTAAGGAGAAATTGAGCTCTATGAAAATGATGGATTCCCTTAATATGAACATACTTCGTAAAGATCAAACTTTAAGTGTGTTTTCAAAATCCAAGAATGTCTCTTTAATTATTTACGATGGTGGAAAAGAGGATGGCGACAAAATAACCATTTCAGTAAACGGTAAAACCTTGATTTCAAATTTTGAAGCAACTAATAAGTCAAAACAAATTAATCTTGATTTAGCCGAAGGAAAAACGTCTATTGTAATTAATGCTGTTAACGAAGGAAGCATAGCTCCTAATACTGTTATTGTGGAGTTGAAAGATGGAGACAATACCATAAAAGCCATGTCTAATTTAAAGAAAGGTGAGAAGACACAAATAGATTTTTTAAAAATTAAATAAGTACGACATAAACTTAAATGAAAAAGCTAATAATTATTAATGGTCCGAATTTAAACCTATTAGGAAAACGCGAACCAGCCATTTACGGCAGTTTAACGTTTACCGAGTTTTTCGATACCATTAAAGAGAAATTTGAAGGCGTAACCTTAGAATATTATCAATCAAATGTTGAAGGTGAAATTATTAATAAATTACACGAGGTAGGATTTAGTTACGACGGTGTCATTTTAAACGCCGGAGCATATACACATACATCAATAGGTATTGGCGATGCGATTAAAGGCATTGAAACACCGGTGGTAGAAGTGCATATTTCTAATACGTTTGGGCGTGAGGAGTTCAGGCATCAATCGTATATTTCTCCTAATGCCAAAGGGGTTATTTTAGGCTTTGGTTTGCAAAGTTATGAACTAGCTATACAGAGTTTTATTTAGAAAGTTTAGACGTTTTAGATTTCTAGATTATTAGACTAATCACATAAATTAAAATAAAAAAGGTTCCAGTAAAACACTGGAACCTTTTTTGTATCTAAAAACCTAATTTTCTGACTTGTCTAAAAAGCCCGAAATTAGATATGAATTACTTCATCGTAAGCAGCAGCAACAGCTTCCATTACCGCTTCACTCATAGTTGGGTGAGGGTGAACTGCTTTTAATACTTCATGACCTGTAGTTTCTAATTTTCTGGCAACAACAGCTTCAGCAATCATATCGGTAACACCAGCACCAATCATATGGCAACCTAACCATTCACCGTATTTAGCATCGAAAATAACTTTTACAAATCCGTCTTTATTTCCGCCAGCACTTGCTTTTCCTGAAGCTGAGAATGGGAACTTACCGATTTTAACCTCGTATCCTTTTTCTTTAGCTTGTTTTTCAGTTAAACCAACGCTTGCAATTTCAGGAGTAGCGTAAGTACACCCAGGAATATTTCCGTAGTCTAAAGCTTCAACGTGTTGTCCAGCAATTTTTTCAACACATAAAATACCTTCAGCAGAAGCTACGTGTGCTAAAGCCTGACCAGGAGTAACGTCTCCGATTGCGTAGTAACCTGGAATGTTAGTTTGGTAGAAACTGTTTACTAATATTTTATCGCGGTCTACAACAATACCAACATCTTCTAATCCGATGTTTTCAATGTTTGTTTTTATACCTACAGCGCTTAAGATGATATCTGCTTCTAAAACTTCTTCTCCTTTTGCCGTTTTTACAGTAGCTTTAACACCATCACCAGAAGTATCAACTTTAGTTACTTCAGCAGAGGTCATAATATTAATTCCGCTTTTCTTGAATGAACGCTCTAATTGTTTAGATACATCTTCGTCTTCAACAGGAACAATGTTTGGTAAGTACTCAACAATGGTTACTTCTGTTCCCATAGAATTGTAGAAGTATGCAAACTCCACACCGATAGCTCCCGAACCAACAACAATCATTTTCTTTGGTTGTTCAGGTAAAGTCATTGCTTCTCTGTATCCAATTACTTTCTTACCGTCTTGTGGTAAACTTGGTAATTCGCGAGAACGTGCTCCGGTTGCAATAATAATATGGTCTGCGCTATATTCAGTTCCGTCTACGTCAACCTTTTTACCTGGTTTAAGTGTTCCGTAACCGTTAATAACATCAATTTTATTCTTTTTCATTAAGAACTGAACACCTTTGCTCATGCCTTCCGCAACACCACGGCTACGTTTTACAACGGCATCAAAATCGTGTTCTGCTTCCTTAACTTTTAGTCCGTAATCTTCAGCATGCTTAAGATACTCAAATACTTGGGCAGATTTTAGTAACGCTTTGGTTGGAATACATCCCCAATTTAAACATACACCACCAAGGTTTTCTTTTTCAACAATGGCAGTTTTAAAACCTAACTGCGATGCTCTAATAGCCGTTACATAACCACCAGGACCACTTCCAAGAACAATAATATCGTATTTACTCATGAGATTTTTTTAATCGTTATTTTTCCGGCTACGAATTTACGAAACCTTATTCATATAAAGAATTTAGAACCCATTAAATTTGTATCTTTTATTACCTTTGTTAGTAAGATTTACTATATGAACATACCCAGAACAAGTTTTCCCCGAGTTGTAATTATAGGCGGTGGTTTTGCAGGCGTATCACTGGCAAAAAAGTTATCAAAGCAGGAAGTACAGGTGGTTTTGTTGGATAAGCATAATTACCACACGTTTCAACCATTACTATATCAGGTATCTACCGGCGGACTTGAACCCGATTCTATTGCTTATCCTATTCGTAAAATTCTAAAAGACTTCCCTAATTTTCATTTTAGACTGGCAAATGTTGAAGAAATAAATACAGAAGCTAAAAAAGTAATCACCGATATCGGAACTTTAAAATTCGATTATTTGGTGGTCGCTTCAGGTTCTAAAACCAATTATTTTGGAAATACTGAAATAGAAAAGAACAGTATGGCGATGAAAACCATACCACAATCTTTAAATTTAAGGAGTTTAATTCTTGAAAATTTTGAAGATGCTTTATTGACTTCAGATTTAAATGAACGCAATGCCCTTATGAATTTCGTAATTGTGGGCGGCGGACCAACAGGAGTAGAGTTGGCGGGTGCATTGGCGGAAATTAAGAAAGGGATTCTTCCTAAAGATTATCCCGATTTAGATACACGTATGGCTCAAATTCACATCATTCAATCTGGCGATTGTGTGTTAAAAGGGATGAGTGATAAGGCATCAGCTAAAGCAGAAGACTTTTTAGAAAAACTTGGTGTGCATATCTGGAAAAATGTACGTGTAACCAATTACGACGGGAAATCGGTAACAACAAATTCCGATTTAACTTTTGAGACTGCGACTTTAATCTGGGCAGCAGGTGTGAAGGGAGCAACCATAAAAGGTTTGGATGCTTCTGAATTTATAACCAGAGGAAACCGAATTTTGGTTAATGAGTTTAATCAGGTAAAGGGATTCAATCATATTTTTGCAGTAGGAGATGTAGCCTTTATGGAAACTGAAGAGTACCCTGAAGGATTCCCAATGATGGCGCAGCCGGCTATTCAGCAAGGAAAACAATTGGGTGAAAATATGTTGAGGCTAATTGAAGGGAAACCTATGAAGCCTTTTGAGTATAAAGATAAAGGAGCTATGGCAACTATTGGTAGAAATAAAGCTGTGGTCGATTTGCCAAGGTTTAAATTTCAAGGAGTTTTAGCATGGTATGTTTGGATGTTTGTGCACTTGTTTTTTCTAATAGGATTTAGAAACCGAATGGTTGTTTTTGTTAACTGGGTTTATAACTACATACGTTTTGATCGAGAAGCCAGATTAATTATCACACCATTTAAAAGGACTCTAAAGTCAAAATTCTAGTTTCTGTTTTTTCTTATTTCATTGGTAGGAAATGAAATATAGTCGTGTAATCTGTTTATTATCAGTTATTTTGAGTAAATTTAAAGAGATTAATTAACCAAAAATTTATTCAAAATGAAAAAACTCGCTATTATCTGCATGATGGTACCCTCACTCATCATGTACTCTCAGACAAAAAAAAACGGAACTATTTACATTGAACATCCTGCCATTAAAGTTGTAGAAGACATGACTAAGGCTTTTGTTGAAGGCGATACTGTTAAAGTTGCCAGTTATTTAGCAGACGATTTTAAAGCCTATAATGGTATGAATACCGACCCCGATAACGAAGGCGTCGATAAAAGCCGATATCTGAAACAAGTGGCCTTCTGGAAAAATAACACATCATATTTAAGTATTGAACGAGCTAAGGGAGCCTATCCTGATGCTTTAGAGTATAAAGAATCGGGGTTGTGGGTGCAAACCTGGGATTTTTTAAAAGGTGTTCACGACAAAACGGGGGTGAAATTAAATATGCAACTCCACAGGTTATTTGTTATAAATGATGATAACAAAATTAAGATGGTGATTACCTATGACGATGGTACTGTGTTTGATGCTATCGGTCAGGCACGAGACGTAAGAACAAATGGTACAATTTATAATGAGCACGAATACATAAATAAAGTACGTCGTATGGTAAGTGCGCTTGAAAATGCCGATGTAGAAAAAGGCTTTAGTTACTTCACCGAAAATGCAAAATTTTCGAATTTAGATATGGCTGATGGCGAAACTCATACTTTAGCCGAAGAGAAAGAAGGCTTTACAAAAATGCTGGAAGACTGGACTATTGATGCTATTGATGTGGTGGGTTATCCAGATTATTTAGAGTACGAAATTTGGGGAGGCAAAGTCGTGCAATCCTGGTGGAAAGTTAGAATGACGCGTAAAAAAGACGACAAGAAATTTGTGCTACCAATGATGTTGACTCATAATTTTAATGATGACGGCATGATTGTTAGAGAAATAGGGTATTACACCATGAAAGCTTTAATGGATTAAAAAAGATTACCAGAATGAAAAAGCCTTCAAAATTTAATTTTGAAGGCTGTTTTTATAAATCATCGGTAAAATGCTTTCTTGATTTTTCCTGATTAAATTTTTTAGTATTATATGTTGAAGATTGGCCTTTCGGAATTGATAAAGATTCCCAGTCTTCACCTTTTAATAATTTTCCTAAAAATACAATTTGGCCAGTATGGTAAGAGTAATGTGCTAATTGCCGATTGATGGCCTCTAAAACTGTATGTCCTTCATTTCTAATGTAAATAATAGTTTCTAAATCTGGAGTTGTTAGTGGTGTAATCGCTTTAAATAAACAATGCCAGCCACTTTCCCAGGATGCGATCATGTCTTCTTTTGAGGTGTAAGAAGCAATAAATTCATCTTCTCGATTGCGCCACGATTTCTCGCCGTCTACGGCTAAAAAATTAGTCCAGCGGCTTAACATATTGCCAACCATATGTTTGGCAATAATCGAAATACTATTGGAGTCCTCACTACTTTGCCAGGAAATTTCATCAAAAGTCAGCTGATTAAAGGTTTTGTCTCCCAAATTTTTGTAGTATTCAAACTGCTTAATAATACTGGTTAAATAACTTTCCATAGGTTAAAATTAGGGTTTTATTTCTTCTCAGGAATAAATTTTAATGCCACACCATTAATACAATGGCGTTTTCCTGTGGTATTTCTCGGGCCGTCGTTAAACACATGACCTAAATGACCCCCACATTTAGCACAATGTTCTTCTGTTCCATATATAGAATGCGAGTCGTTAGAGTAAGCAACATTGCCTTTTATTTCCTGATCGAAACTTGGCCATCCCGTTCCTGAATCAAATTTATTGGCGCTCTTAAAAAGCGGGGTATTGCAGGCTTTACAAACATAAGTCCCTTTTTCGTAGTTTTTATTTAAGGGGCTTGAAAAGGCAGGCTCTGTTCCAGACTTGCGCATCACATGGTATTCCCGTTCAGTTAATAGTTGTTTCCATTCAGTATCTGTTTTAGAAACTTCATAGCTGATTTTGCTTTCTTTTTGAGCGTTGCCGTTACAGCTGAATAAAACTATAGATAAGGTAAGAAGCAATATATTTTTCATGAGTTCATGTGTTTTTACAGAAAATCAGTCGAAGGAGATAATTAAAAATAACAGAAGTCTTGTGTATAATTTTTATTTGTTTAAGTGACTTCTAAAAATTGAAAGCGTCTAAAAAGAGAAAGGTACAATTTTTGTACTTTTATACCATATTTAATCCAAATTACGATGAAACTGAAAAAAACACTTATAGCTACAGGAGTAGCCGCGATTGTACTTTCGTGTGCTACAAATCCATTTTCAGGAAAGAAAACGATGGCGTTTGTTTCTAACGATCAATTATTTCCAACGTCTTTTGCACAATACAATCAATTCTTATCAGAGAACAAAGTTGTTACCGGTACAGCCGATGCTAATATGGTAACACGAGTAGGACAAAAGATTGCAAAAGCAGCCGAACGTTATTTAGATGCAAACGGATATCAGGGATATTTAAATGATTATAAATGGGAGTATAATTTAGTAAATGACGAAACAGTTAACGCCTGGTGTATGCCTGGAGGTAAAATTGTAGTGTATACTGGGATTTTACCGGTAACTAAATCTGAAGCAGGTTTGGCGGCAGTAGTAGGACATGAGGTAGCACACGCACTGGCAAACCATGGTCAGCAGCGTATGAGTGCAGCTTATGTTCAGCAAGGTGTGGCATTGGCAGGAAATGTAGCCTTATCTGGAGATCAGAAGTCGTTAGATATTTTCAATCAGGCTTATGGTGTTGGTTCTCAGGTAGGTGTGATGTTGCCTTTTAGTCGTTCGCACGAAACAGAAGCTGATGAGATTGGATTATATTTAATGGCTATAGCCGGTTATAATCCAGATGAAGCAGCAGAATTATGGAAACGCATGAATTCGCTAGGCGGTGAGGCACCACCAGAAATGTTAAGTACACACCCGTCAAATGAATCGCGTATTGCTAACTTAACAGCATTGGCACCTAAAGCAAAAGCGGAAGCTGCTAAATTTGAGGTGACGTCATTTAAGTAAAATTTCATCAAGAAGAAGTTAAAAATATTTGTTTACTTTGAGGCTGCTCGTTTTGGGCAGTCTTTTTTATTTAAAAACGATTAAGGTTACTTTATGAAGCAATTAGAAAAAGGAAGTAAGAAACTATTAAATGCGTGGGCTTTTTACGATTGGGCAAATTCGGTTTATAGTTTAGTTATCGCATCGGCTATATTTCCTATTTTTTATGGTGCGCTTTTTAGAATTGCAGACATAGAAAAAGTATCAGTATTTGGAGGTGAAATCTCAAGAGCACCTTTAATTAGTTACACCACATCTTTGGCTTTTGTTTTTATAGCTATTGTAACACCCTTGATTTCTGGAGTTGCCGATTATTTAGGAAATAAGAAGGTTTTCATGAAGTTTTTCTGTTATCTGGGTGGTGTTTCATGTATAGGTTTATATTGGTTTTCATTGGAACATATTTATTTCAGTCTGGCGTGTTACTTTTTTGGCTTAGTCGGTTTTTGGGTAAGTTTTGCTATTAATAATTCGTATTTACCCGATATAGCATTCACCAATCAACAAGATAAAATTAGTGCCAAAGGATTTTCATTAGGCTATATAGGAAGCGTGATACTTTTGTTGCTAAACTTGGCTATGGTTATGAAGCCTGATTTTTTTGGTATCACTACAGATGAAAGTGGAGCAGCCGAGATTAAAGCTATGAAGTATTCTTTCGTATCTGTTGGGATTTGGTGGATATTATTCAGTCAGTATTCATTTTACTATTTGCCAAAAGGAAACAAAAAGGGAACTGAAAGTCCGAAGAAGAATATTATCTTAAACGGTTTCAAAGAATTAAAATTAGTTTGGAATCAATTGGCTCACAATGTAAAACTGAAGCGTTATTTAGGCGCCTTTTTCGTGTATAGTATGGCAGTTCAAACGGTTATGTTAATCGCTACTTATTTTGGTGAAGAAGAAATTGATTGGGGAAGCGATACCGAGCGTACAATAGGATTAATTGTGAGTATTTTGGTGATTCAAGTGGTTGCTATTTTAGGAGCTGTGGTTACAGCGAGAATTTCAAAAGTGTTTGGAAACATAAAAACCCTAATTGGTATCAACGTTATTTGGGCGATAATTTGTGTGTATGCGTATTATGTTATCACGCCAATGGATTTCTATATCGCGGCCGGTTTTGTGGGTATTGTTATGGGCGGAATTCAAGCGTTATCAAGATCGACATATTCTAAATTTCTTCCTGAAACTAAAGACACGACGTCGTTTTTTAGTTTTTACGATGTCGCTGAAAAGATAGGTATTATCATTGGAACATTTTTGTACGGTTTTGTAGCACAGTTTACCGGAAGTATGCGTAATGCCGTGTTGTTTTTATTTATATTCTTTTTTGCAGGGATTGTACTCTTGTTTAGAGTCCCAAAAGAAGTTGATATGAAATAAGCTTAATTAATAAACATAAAAAAGCCCGAAAGTAAATTTCGGGCTTTTGTTTTTATAAAGAGAATCAAATTATGATTCTGTTGGATTATTTTCAGCTTTTTGAATACTGATATCTAATTCCTGAGTTGTATCGTTTAAATCGATAGCAATGGTATCACCTTCTTCAACATGAGAAGTGATGATTTCTTCAGCAAGTGCATCTTCAATGTATTTTTGGATGGCACGTTTTAAAGGTCTAGCACCGTATTGTTTATCGAAGCCTTTTTCAGCAATATAATCTTTAGCTTTATCACTTAGTTTTAAGATGTATCCTAAATCTTTAATACGAACTAAAAGTTTGCTTAATTCGATATCTATAATCTTGTTGATGTCTTCTTTTTCAAGTGCATTAAACATGATGACATCATCAATTCTGTTTAAGAATTCAGGAGCAAACGATTTTTTAAGTGCGTTTTCAATAACACTCTTCGCATTGGCGTCTTCCTGAGCTTTTTGCGATGATGTTCCGAACCCGATTCCTGTACCAAAATCTTTAAGTTTACGAGCTCCAATGTTTGAAGTCATAATGATGATTGTGTTTCTGAAATCGATTTTACGACCTAAACTGTCTGTTAAATACCCGTCGTCAAGCACCTGAAGTAACATGTTGAATACGTCAGGGTGTGCTTTTTCGATTTCGTCTAATAAAATTACAGCATAAGGTTTACGTCTAACTTTTTCAGTTAACTGACCACCTTCTTCGTAACCCACGTATCCTGGAGGTGCTCCAATTAATCTAGAGATGGCAAATTTCTCCATGTATTCGCTCATGTCGATTCTAATTAATGAATCTTCACTGTCAAATAACTCTCTGGATAACACTTTGGCTAACTGTGTTTTACCAACTCCCGTCTGACCTAAAAATATAAATGAACCAATTGGTTTATTCGGATCTTTAAGTCCGGCACGATTACGCTGAATGGCTTTTACAACTTTAGCAACTGCTTCATCCTGACCAATAACTTTACCTTTAATTAAGTTTGGTAAATCGGCAAGTTTATTAATTTCAGTTTGCGCTATTTTGTTTACAGGAATGCCAGTCATCATCGAAACGACGTCGGCAACGTTTTCTTCAGTAACCACTTCGCGATGCTGCTTGGTGTCTTCTTCCCATTTTTCCTGTGCAACAGCTAACTCTTTTTCAATACGTTTTTCATCATCTCTAAGCTTAGCAGCCTCTTCGTATTTCTGTTTTCTTACCACAGCATTTTTGGTTTCCTTAATAGCTTCAAGCTGTTTTTCAAGCTCGATAATTTGTTTAGGAACTTCGATGTTTGTGATGTGAACACGTGAACCAGCCTCATCTAAAGCGTCGATTGCCTTGTCTGGTAAGAAACGCTCCGTCATATAACGGTTTGTTAATTTCACACAGGCTTCAATAGCTTCAGGAGTGTAATCCACATTATGGTGTTCTTCGTATTTTGCTTTAATGTTATTTAAAATCTCAATGGTTTCAGAAACACTTGTAGGCTCCACAATAACCTTTTGGAAACGACGCTCTAAAGCACCATCTTTTTCGATATACTGTCTGTATTCATCAAGTGTAGTAGCACCAATACATTGAATTTCACCTCTAGCCAATGCAGGTTTAAACATGTTGGAAGCATCTAGACTTCCGGTTGCGCCACCTGCGCCAACAATGGTATGAATTTCGTCGATGAATAAAATAACATCGTCATTTTTTTCTAGCTCGTTCATAACGGCTTTCATACGCTCTTCGAACTGTCCACGGTACTTGGTTCCGGCAACTAAACTTGCCAAATCTAAAGTCACCACACGTTTATTGAAAAGAATTCTGGACACTTTTCGTTTAATGATTCTAAGTGCTAAACCTTCGGCGATGGCAGATTTACCAACTCCGGGTTCACCAATTAAAAGCGGGTTGTTCTTTTTGCGACGACTTAAAATTTGCGATACACGCTCAATTTCCTTTTCTCTTCCAACAACAGGATCTAGTTTACCTTCTTCCGCTAAAGCGGTAAGGTCGCGACCGAAGTTGTCTAAAACAGGTGTTTTAGACTTCTTATTGGTTTTACCTGTTGGGCTGTTGAAAATGTCTTTTGACGCATCATCATCAGAACTCGTATCATCTTGAAACGATTCTGCTTTTGGCTCTATATATTCATTATCGTTTGTAATCATAAATTTAAATTGTTCTTTAACATTATCGTAGTCAATTTTTAGCTTATTTAAAAGCTTGGTAGTGGGGTCGTTCTCGTTTCTTAAAATACACAGTAAAAGGTGTGCAGTGTTGATAGAAGAACTTTGAAACAGTTTAGCTTCTAAAAAGGTTGTTTTTAGCGCGCGTTCTGCTTGCCTAGTAAGGTGCAGGTTCTTTTTTTGGTTTGTAGCTGCCGCAATATTAGGGTTCGCAGGACTTAATATTTCAACTTTTCGTCTTAGATGATTTAAATCCACATCTAAAGCGTTTAGAATATTTATAGCCTTACCGTCTCCATCGCGTAATAACCCAAGCATCAAATGTTCGGTGCCAATAAAATCATGACCCAAACGAAGCGCTTCTTCTTTGCTGTAGGCAATTACGTCTTTTACTCTTGGTGAAAAATTATCATCCATAATTATTTCCTTTCTGCATTAAAAATACTAAAACATTTTACTAAAGGCAAAAACTATACCCTAAAATGTGTGAAAGTTGCTAATTGACAAAAAAAACTTCATAAAATCAAAATTTAGCTAATCATTTTTATTAACTAAAAAAAGTGTTAAAATTGTTAATAAAAATACGAAAAAACACAAGAAAAAGTCAGGCCGTGATTGACGAAATACTTATATTAGCGTGTTTTGAAAAACACATAAAACTTAATTAAATATTTATGGCAGAAGGAGAAAAATTGATCCCTATTAATATTGAAGATGAGATGAAATCGGCTTACATTGATTACTCAATGTCAGTCATTGTGTCACGTGCCTTACCAGATGTTAGAGACGGATTAAAACCGGTACACAGACGTGTATTGTTTGGTATGCATGAGCTTGGTGTTAAATCTAATACAGCATATAAAAAATCAGCGAGAATCGTAGGAGAGGTTTTGGGTAAGTATCACCCGCACGGTGATAGCTCTGTTTATGATACCATGGTGCGTATGGCTCAGGAATGGAGTTTACGTTATATGTTGGTTGACGGACAAGGGAACTTTGGATCTATAGATGGAGATAGTCCTGCGGCGATGCGTTATACCGAAGCACGTATGCGTAAGATATCTGAAGATATGTTAGCAGATATCGACAAAGAAACAGTAGATCATAAATTAAATTTCGACGATACATTACAGGAACCAACGGTTTTACCAACGCGTATTCCAGGACTTTTAGTTAACGGAGCGTCTGGTATTGCTGTAGGTATGGCAACTAATATGCCACCTCATAACCTTTCTGAGGTTGTAGATGGAACCATTGCTTACATTAACGATAACAGCATTGAAGTTGATGAGTTAATGAAGCACATAAAAGCACCAGATTTCCCAACAGGAGGAACCATTTACGGTTATGATGGTGTTAAAGAAGCATTCCATACAGGACGTGGAAGAATAGTACTTCGTGGTAAAGCGAATATCGAGGAAGTTCAAGGTCGCGAATGTATTATTGTGACAGAGATTCCTTATCAGGTAAACAAAGCAGAAATGATTAAAAAAACTGCTGATCTGGTAAACGAGAAAAAGCTTGAAGGTATTTCAACCATTCGTGATGAGTCTGATAGAAACGGTATGCGTATTGTTTACGTACTTAAACGCGATGCGATTCCAAATATCGTTTTAAATAAATTATACAAATACACGGCGTTACAATCGTCTTTTAGCGTTAATAACATTGCGTTGGTAAAAGGACGTCCGGAATTATTAAACTTAAAAGATTTAATTTATCATTTCGTAGAGCACAGACATGAAGTAGTTGTAAGACGTACGCAATACGAATTGCGTAAAGCAGAAGAGCGTGCTCATATTTTAGAAGGTTTAATTATTGCTTCAGATAATATTGACGAAGTTATTGCAATCATCAGAGCGTCTTCAAATGCAGATGAAGCGAGAGCAAGTTTAATTGAACGCTTCAAACTTTCTGAAATTCAAGCGAAAGCGATTGTTGAGATGCGTCTGCGTCAGTTAACAGGACTGGAGCAAGATAAGTTACGTTCAGAATATGACGAATTACTTAAAACAATTGAAGACTTAAAAGATATCCTAGACAAGAAAGAACGTCGTATGGATATTATTAAAGAAGAACTTGAAGTTGTAAAGGAGAAATACGGAGACGAGCGTCGTTCAATTATCGAGTACGCTGGTGGTGATTTAAGTATCGAGGATATGATTGCAGATGAGCAAGTAGTCATTACTATTTCGCATGCTGGTTATATTAAACGTACATCACTTAACGAATACAAAACTCAAAATAGAGGAGGTGTTGGGCAAAAAGCATCAACAACACGTAATGAAGATTTCTTAGAGCATTTATTTGTGGGAACGAACCACCAGTACATGTTATTCTTCACGCAAAAAGGAAAATGTTTCTGGATGCGCGTTTACGAAATTCCGGAAGGAAGTAAAACTTCTAAAGGGCGTGCGATTCAAAACCTTATCAATATAGAACAGGACGACAAAGTTATGGCGTTCATCTGTACCCAGGATTTAAAGAATGAAGATTACATTAACAGTCATTATGTTATCATGGCGACTAAGAATGGTCAGGTTAAGAAAACATCTTTAGAACAATATTCTCGTCCGCGTACAAATGGTATCAATGCGATCACTATTAAGGAAGATGATGAATTACTAGAAGCACGTTTAACTACAGGAAACAGCCAGGTTATGCTTGCGCTGAAATCTGGTAAGGCTATTCGTTTCGAGGAAGCTAAAACACGTCCGATGGGTCGTAGTGCATCAGGGGTTCGAGGTATTACTTTAGCTCATGAAGGAGACGAAGTAATTGGTATGGTAACCATTGAAAATCCACAGGAAGAATCGGTACTTGTAGTTTCTGAAAACGGATATGGTAAACGTACATATATTGATGATCCGGAAGATGGAGAACCAGTTTACAGAATTACAAACAGAGGTGGTAAAGGAGTTAAAACCATTTCTATTACAGAAAAAACAGGACAGCTTGTTGCTATTAAGAGCGTAACAGATAACGATGATTTAATGATTATCAATAAATCTGGAATAGCGATTCGATTAGAAGTTAGCAATCTGCGTGTTATGGGTAGAGCAACTCAAGGTGTTAAGCTTATTAATCTTAAAGGAAAAGATTCTATTGCTGCTGTTGCGAAAGTAATGCACGAAGAAGAGCAGGAAACCGAAGAAGGCGTTGTAGATGCTCAAAATGGTGAAGGTATAGAGGGTGGCACAACTCTTGATATCAACACAACAGAAGAGAATAACAATGATAATTAAATAAAACAAAAATGAAAAAACAGATTATTGTAGCTTTAGCGTTTTCGGTTAGTGCACTTTCATTTGCACAAAAGAAAGAATTGAAGGCAGCGGAAAAAGCTATTAAGGGAACTAATTATGCTGAAGCTAAATCTGCTCTTAAGCAGGTTGAAGCTTATATGCCTTTAGAGGATAAGTATAAAGCAGAATATTATTATTTATATGCTCAAACCCTTTATGCAGGAGGAGCAGGTTCTTTAAGCGATATTGATGAAGCTATAAAAAGCTTAGGAAACATTGATGGGGCTCTTTCAGCCGAAAGTACAGAATTAAAGCAACAAATGATTAATTCTTTACTGACTAAAGGAAACGAGTCTTACGAAGGTAACGACTATGCTAAAGCTTCTCAATACTTTGAGAAAGCTTACCGATTAAGTACAAAGGACACCTTGTTCTTATATTACGCAGCGGCTACAGCAATTAATGTTCAGGATTTCGACAGAGCTTTAAGTATCTATGAAGAATTAAGAGATTTAGGATATACAGGTATTAAAACAGAGTATTTCGCGACTAATGTTGAGACAAATAAAGAAGAAGTTTTCGAAAACAAAAACATGCGTGATATTTCGGTTAAAGCAAAATCTCATAGTAACCCAGGTGATCGTACTACAGAATCTAAAGAGCCAGAAATCGTAAAAAATATTGCTATCATTTATGTGAATAAAGGTGATAACGAAAAGGCGATTGAAGCTATGGCTGCAGCAAGAGCGCAAAGCCCTAACGATGTTAATTTGATTTTAACAGAAGCTAATGTTCACTACAAAATGGGGAACACGGAGAAATTTAAAGCGTTGTTAGAACAAGCGACTAAAATGGATCCAGCTAACCCGGAGTTACAGTATAACTTAGGAGTTATAGCTTCAGAATCTGGAGAAACTGAACAAGCTAAAGGGTATTATGAAAAAACAATCGAGTTAGATCCTAATTACGTTAATGCATATATCAACCTTTCAGCTTTAGTATTATCAAAAGAAGAAGGTATTATTAAAGAAATGAATGGTTTAGGAAGCTCTAAAAAGGACGATTTACGTTATGATGAGTTAAGACAGCAACGTCAGGATCTTTATCGTGAAGCAGTGCCTTATTTAGAAAAAGCTTTGGCTATTGATAATCAAAACATCAACGCTGCTAAAACATTAATGAATATTTACAGTATTCTTGGTGAAACAGATAAGCATAAAGAAATGCAAGCTAAAGTAGCTGAATTAGAAGGAAACTAATTCATTCAGATATAAATACAAAAAAGCCGCAATTTTAATTGCGGCTTTTTTTATATAATCTTTTTAATGACCCTTAATTTATGGGTGTGCATGCGTTTGTCGACGTTGTAAATTCCCGTATGATCTAATCGGTCAATTCTAACCTTTCCGTGGGCATGAATAATGTAATTATCACTCATAATTAATCCTACATGAGTAATAACACCTTCCTGATTATCAAAAAATGCTAAATCACCTGGTTCGCTTTCTTCAATAAAACTTAAAGGTTCACCTTGTGTAGCCTGTTGCGAAGCGTCACGCAATAATTTATAACCGTTAAGCTTGTAAACCATTTGTGTAAATCCGGAACAGTCTATTCCAAATGGCGTTTTTCCTCCCCATAAATACGGTGAGTTTAAGTATAGAAAAGCAGTTTCTATCAGGTTGTTTTTTGAAATTTTCCCAGAAACCGTATTGCCGTCATGAGTGTGATTTAATAGTGATAACCCATTTAATGATGATCCCAGTAAAATGGGGTGCAACTGGTGTTGCGGGTCTTCAATAAATTCAACTAAATCTATCGATAATTTTGGTGTTTCGCGTTGCAGGTGGTTATAAGCTTCAGCAGATATTTCTATATACTGTTTACTATCAATCCAACCTTCATATTTATCGAAAGACAATCTTATTTTACTCCAGTTTTTGCGTTGTTCCAACACTTTAAAAAAGTCACCGTATAATACCTGAGAAACAAGTTCGCTGGCATCTGAAGGTTCTCTTCTTAAAGGGACAATGCTTAAATTACAAATTCCGTATTGCATTAAACTTAATTACGTTCTATAATAATTGCAGATGCGCCACCGCCACCGTTACAAATAGCAGCTGCGCCAATTTTAGCATCGTTTTGTTCTAAGACATTTAATAATGTAATAATGATTCTAACGCCCGAACATCCCAGTGGATGTCCTAAAGAAACGGCACCGCCATTGACATTAACTTTAGAATCGTTAAGACCAAGAAGTTTCATGTTAGCTAAACCAACCACAGAAAATGCTTCGTTAAACTCAAAATAATCTACATCATCAATGCTGATATTTGCCTTGCTCAGTGCTTTAGGAAGTGCTTTAGCTGGAGCAGTTGTAAACCATTCTGGCTCGTGAGCGGCATCGGCATAGCTTTTTATAGTAGCAAGAGGTGTTAATCCTAACTCCATAGCTTTGTCTTTACTCGTTAAGATAACAGCGCCAGCACCATCATTTATGGTTGAGGCATTTGCAGCTGTTACTGTTCCTTCTTTTGTGAATGCCGGACGTAGCTGTGGAATTTTATCCAGATTTACGTTAGTGTATTCTTCATCCTTTGAAACAATAAGCGCATCACCACGACGCTGAGGCACTTCAACAGGAACCACTTCGTTACCAAATTTTCCAGCCTCCCATGCTGCGGCAGAACGTTTGTAAGATTGAATAGCGAAAGCATCTTGTTCTTCGCGCGTAAAGTTGTATTCAGTGGCACAAGCATCAGCACAAACACCCATAGCGTGTTCATCGTAAGCGTCAACCAAACCATCTTTTTGCATGCCATCAACTAAAGTTGCAGGTCCGAATTTAGTACCTGTTCTTGCATGTAAATAATGCGGTATTAAACTCATATTTTCCATACCGCCGGCAACAACAATTTCGGCATCACCAAGAGCGATGGCCTGAGCGCCTTGCATTACAGATTTCATACCGCTTGCACATACTTTATTAACTGTTGTACAAGGTACAGTATTGGGGATTCCGGCATAAATAGCTGCCTGTCTGGCTGGTGCCTGACCCGTTCCTGCCTGTACCACATTACCCATTAGCACTTCATCTACCAACTCGGGTTTTAAACCAATTTTGTCTAAAGCGCCTTTTATGGCAATGGCACCTAATCGGGGTGCTGGAACTGTAGATAAAGCCCCTAAAAAGCTACCAATAGGGGTTCTGGCTGCAGAAACGATTACAACTTCTTTATTCATCATTTACTGTTTGTCTTATTACCTGCGAAATTAATCATTTTTTAGTAAATAGGGGAAGGATTCATTTATTATAAAAGTTATTGAAGTTTATAATTTTATTACATTTGATTTACTTATCACTTTAAATGAAAGACTTAATAAATAAACTCTACAAAAACCACTCCTTGATTTACAAAGGGTTACTGTTTTTGTGTACATCGTTTTTAATTGTTTATCTGTTTCCGAAAAGCGGAAAATTCAGATATAATTTTGAAAAAGGAAAACCCTGGCAATCTGAAAATTTATATGCACCATTCGATTTTGCGATAAAAAAGACAGATGAAGAAATTGCTTTTGAAAAACAGAATATTATTGATAATTCGGTATTGTATTTTGATATTGATAATTCGGTTGAATCTAAAGTAAAAAACTTATACAAGGAGCAGTTTAAAAAAGTCTTTACAGATTCTTTGCCGGTAAAGTCATTTCAAACGGTTTATAATGCTGGAATGGATATCATTGACGAACTTTATAGTTATGGTATTCTTAATGAATCTTACGATTATGCCGACACCAGAATTATTACTTTATTAGCAGATCGTACAAAAAAGCAAGACGGTTTCTTTGGCGATTTAATTAAGCTGGATGCTGTTAGTCCTATTATTAGTAAAGTTTTAGAAAGTAGGGAGCTTCAAGCTTATAAAACGAATTTTACATCGCTGTTTTTTGATATTGTTGAACCGAACTTAACCTTCGATAAATCGTTTACCGATAAAGCTTTAGAGGAAGAATTAGGGAAAATAGCTTATACACGAGGAAGTATAGAAAAAGAAACCTTGATTATTTCAAAAGGAGAAGTTATTGAGGGAGATAAATATCAGGTTTTGAAATCACTTGAATCGGAATACGAGTCGCAAGTCTGGACCAAATCAAATTACAACTGGATTATTTTTGCATACACGCTACTTGTAGCTTTGGCGTTGTTGATGCTGTTGCTATTCTTAAGAAAATACCGTGTTGAAGTTTTTGAGAACAATAACAAAGTAACCTTTATTTTCTTTAATGTGTTCTTGATGGTGTTTATGACGACGCTTGTTGTAAATTACAATTCAGAGTTTGTATATGTGGTTCCTATCTGTATTTTACCACTTATTTTAAAAGCCTTTTTCGATGCTCGATTGGGTATGTTTACGCATGTCATTACTGTCTTACTTTTAGGTTTTATTGTTCCGAATAGTTATGAGTATACCTTTCTTCAAATTATAGCAGGTATCGTTACTATTTTAACGGTTTCAGAGCTTTATAAACGCGCTAACTTGTTTATTTCTGTAGGACAGATCACTTTGATTTATATCGTGGCTTATTTTGCCTTTTTCTTAATTCATGAAGGAAGCATTGAAACCATCAAGTGGGAAATGTTTAAGTGGTTTCTTTTAGGTGGATTAGCTACTTTGTTTGTTCAGCCATTAATTTATGCTTACGAACGCATTTTTGGTCTGGTTTCAGACGTGTCGCTTTTAGAGCTGTCTGATACGAATTCAAAACTCCTAAAAGAGCTTTCCAATAAAGCACCGGGAACATTTCATCATTCTTTGAATGTAGCAAATTTGGCAGAAGCATCAGCAAACGAAATTCATGCCAACGCCATGTTGGTTAGGGTAGGAGCTTTATATCACGATATTGGTAAAATGAAAAATCCAACCTATTTCACCGAAAATCAATCGACAGGGATTAATCCGCATGATGAGTTGTCTCCAAAGGAAAGTGCTCGTATTATTATAGATCATGTGATTAATGGTATTGAAATAGCCAAGAAGAATAATTTGCCCGATCGCGTTATTGATTTTATACGTTCGCATCATGGAACGAATCTGGTTTATTATTTCTACATGAAAGAGAAAAAGGAATTCGAGGAAACAGGAAGAGAACCAGATTTGACTGATTTTAGTTATCCGGGACCAAAACCTTTCAGTAAGGAAACAGCCATTCTTATGATGTGTGATAGTATCGAGGCCGCTTCCAAAAGTTTAAAGGAACCAACCTCAACAAAAATTGATGCGTTTGTTGAAAATATCATAGATAAGCAGATTGAAGATGGCCAATTTTTAAATGCGGACATAACTTTTAAAGAAATTCAAAAAATAAAAAAAGTGCTAAAACGCAAGCTTGCAAATATTTACCATTTGAGAATCGAATATCCTGAATAATTTTCAAAAAAAAGTGTAAAAAATGTTTGTGAGAATCTCAAGTATCGCTTACATTTGCAACCGCAAAAACGAATAACTTTTGCGAAGTTCATAATTAAAAGTTTAGGAGAGGTGCCAGAGTGGTAATGGAGCAGATTGCTAATCTGTCGACGGGTAACTGTCGCCAGGGTTCGAGTCCCTGTCTCTCCGCAAATTAAATATTTCTTTTAAGAATACCGGTTAAAGAAATATAACATACACCTCGGGGTGTAGCGTAGCCCGGTTATCGCGCCTGCTTTGGGAGCAGGAGGTCGCAGGTTCGAATCCTGCCACCCCGACTAGATCAGAGATCAATAAGTAATAAAACCTTGGTAATTTTATGATTATCAAGGTTTTGACGTTTTTAGGGGTTCATATTATTTGAATTCATTTAAATAAAAATGTGACCTATTCGGTTACCTCTTTTAAAAACGTACAAAAAGGTAACCGAGCAATTTGATTTGGCTTTTGTTTCTAATGTTCAATTTTAAAAACAAAAGTGTATGAAAACCACACAAACTTTCAGTGTTCTGTTTTGGCTGAAGCAATCCAGTATCAAAAACGGGAAAGCACCCCTTTATGCTCGTATTACCGTAAATGGCAAACGAGCCGAACTGTCCTTAAAACGAAAAGTCCTTATTTCGGAATGGGATTCTAATAAAAGCCGATTAAAAGGCTTAGGTGATGAACCTAAATTAATCAATGAATTTTTAAAGCAGGTTAATGTCGATCTCTTCGAGATCTATCAAAATTTAAAAAGAGAAGGTAAACTCATTAGTTCTAGTATCATTAAATCACAATACTTGGGGGAAAATGATTCTCGTCAGGCACTAACGGATATTATTGATTATCATAAGATCCATATGAAGTCCACTTTAAGATGGGGAACCCAAAAGAACTACTTCACAACCCACAAATACATCTTTAAGTTCTTAAAGTTGAAGTATGCTATAACTGATATGTATCTATCTGAGTTAAATTATCAGTTTATAATCGATTTTGAGCGGTTTT
Organism: Aestuariibaculum lutulentum; assembly: GCF_032926325.1. Taxonomy (NCBI): domain Bacteria; kingdom Pseudomonadati; phylum Bacteroidota; class Flavobacteriia; order Flavobacteriales; family Flavobacteriaceae; genus Aestuariibaculum; species Aestuariibaculum lutulentum. The sequence continues at coordinate 3,457,634 of NZ_CP136709.1, read as the reverse complement.
TAAAGGTTCAGGAGAATATGAGCAACAATACTGTTATGAAACATATCGAACGCTTGAGAAAACTCGTAAGTTTAGCCTTTAAAATGGAATGGATTGATAAAGATCCTTTTATAAAGTTTGAAGCCAAATATGATAAAAAGGAGCGTTGCTTTTTAACAGCCGAAGAATTGGAAGCTATAGAAAATAAGTCTTTTGATATAACCAGACTTCAGCAGATAAAGGATTTATTTGTGTTCGCCTGCTATACAGGTTTGTCCTATGGAGATGTGATGCAATTAACGCCTAACGATTTGTGTTTAGGGATTGATGGCAAGCTTTGGATTCATTCGAAAAGAGAGAAAACGAATGTTCCTATTAAAATACCTTTACTACAAAAGGCTTTAGAACTTATAGAAAAATATGAAACTTATCCTGAATCTGTCTCAAACCAAACAATTTTTCCAGGTATATCCAATCAGAAATTGAATTCTTATTTAAAAGAGATTGCCGATGTATGTCGAATCAAGAAGAATTTAACCTTTCATGTGGCCAGACATACCTTTGCCACAACGGTAACGCTTTCAAACGGTGTGCCGATTGAAACGGTGTCAAAATTATTAGGTCACACAAAATTATCAACGACTCAGATTTATGCAAGAGTAGTGGAGAGTAAGATTAGTGAAGATATGGGAAGTCTACATCAAAAGCTGGAAAAGCGAACAGCTGAGATTTAGAAATTGCCTCAAACAATATTTTTTTAGCCTTAGAATGAATTTCCTTTCAATGCGCTTCTCGAAAGGTCACGGGAGTGTATTGAAAGGAAATTTTGTTTATATAAAATTCATCTCTATAAATTAAAAAAAAGCATGCTTATGAAAATAAAGAAGAGTTATTAATCAATACATAAATAAGCTCATAAAACTCATTTTTTAGTAAAAAATTCGTTGATTTTACTGGGCTGAGCGCATTTTTTACGAAAAAATGAGAGACTATAAAACAAAGCAAATTTTAAAATCTTAGTATTTATAGGGCTTCTGAGAGGAATGAAAACCGTAACATCGCTTTAGCGTGTTACCCTCTTGCTTTACAAACAAATTAACATAGTACATAGGATTGTAGGAACAATTGTAAGTTATTTTTTAAATACAATATCAGGGTCGACCAATTCATTGAGGTGTTTTATGTATTTTGAATTTAAATGTTTGATGCCCATTTTATAAGAGGCGTTAGTCCAACCAAAACCTCCATCTGGTATGTATTTAAAGTTTGTGCCGACATTACCATATTCTACATTAACTTTATGAGTGCAGGTGTTTACATTAAATTTTTCAGGTATAAGTCCATTATATTCAACAGCCGTTTTTACTATAAGCCATAACCATCTGTAAATTAATTCTTGACTTTCATTGATAAAACCATAGTTATTTAAACCCTCCCATATTAACATTTGATGTGGAGCCCATCCGTAAGGATAGTCCCATTGGCGATTGGGCATATTTTTTGAAAGGTTTTTGATTAATCCGGTTGAGGCTATTCCTCCTTTATAAGTAAAGGTTGCAAGCTGTCCTTTAACAAGGTCTTTGGCCTGTTGGGTTGAGCAAAGTTGGCTCCATAAGGGGTAAAGGTTTGTTGCAGAATTAAAAGGTTGTTGTCTTTTGTTTTTATAATTATAATCGTAAAAGCATTTATTTTTGTCATTCCACATAAAATGTATCATTAAAGCTTTACGATTATTAGCCTTTTCAAACCAATCTTTTGAACTGTATATTTTTCCATTGTATGAAAAAGCATCATTAAAATAAGTTTTAATGAAATAGGCAATATCATTTTCGTATTTAAACAATAAGCTATTTAAGTCAACTGTATTAAGGTCTGCCGAACAATTGTCTAATCTAGTTGTTGTATCATGGCCGCTTTCACGCATACTTCGATCGTGAATAAAATACATGTCTAAATCCTGATCAATAACTTTTCCGGTTTTGTATTGCTTTTTAAATTCAGTTAAAGATAGTCTGTGTTTTTTTGCAAAAATTTTATAAATAGCATCAAAATGACCTTGTTCAGTTTCACTTGGAGCTCCTGTGCCTTCTCCGAAATATCGGTTTAATCCGTTAGGTGTTAATCTTATGCCTTCGGTCATCCAAACATTAAAATATTCGATAAGCGAAGTGTTTATTTTTTGTGTAAGCCAATTTATAGTTATGCGATTTTTGTAAGTTTCATAAAACGTTTTAAGAAAAGAAGTGAAAAATGGAGGTTGAGATCTGGATAAATAATAACTTCTGTTGGCATTTAATATTTTACCATAATGAATAATTTGATATTCTAAATTATCAATCATGGCTTGGGCTAGCTCAAACTTATCATCTATAATAAGACCTAATCCTATAAAATAGCTATCCCAGCCGTACATTTCATTGAATCGTCCACCTGGCACAACAAAGGGGATACTAAGCCCTTTTTCACGTGAATAAGCTAAAGATAAAATACCAGGTTTTTTGTTTAAAGCTGTAATTAATTCTTTTGATATGTTTTCTGGGATAGTTTCAATTTTAACATTTTTAAATTCAGTAGCATTTTTTTTATGAAATTCGAAGGCGTCTTTATCTGTTTCTGGAACATAAAGCCTTAAAAATTCTCCCTTCATTTTTTCATCTTCAAGTATCTTTAACAGGTTGCCCTTATCGAAGTTTCGTGTTAGTTTATCCCAATAAAAGTCCTTAATTATCCGAGATAATCTTGACACTGGTTCTTCTTTAACATGTTTTATCTCTATAATTCCTGTTTCACTTTTTAAAAGGGCTGCTTCCTGAAGTAGATTAGATAAGTGATATGTACCTTTAATGATAATATCATTTCCCTTATCTGTTTGAATTTTAAACGATTTTTTGCCATTATCATCAACTGTTATGGTATAGCTACCTGTAGTATCTTCCTGTTTTAATAGCTGATCAATAAGCTTTGTTTTGTTAACAAATAACTTCATGTTTTCTAATAGTTTTATTTAGCATTATAAGGGAGATAATAAGGATGGTCATAGGAATTAGCATAAAGTAAAAGGCCTTGTGTCCTCCAATATGCTCGAATAAGTACCCAATAATTCTGGAGCCAAAAGTTCCTCCTAGCGCAGAAAAAATAACAATTAGTCCAGTCATTGCACTATGTAATTGTTTGGGTAAAGCAGAAAGCACAACGGAATTAATTAAAGGGTATATAGGGGCTATAAATAGACCTATTATTGGAAAAATAAAGCCAGTAAAAGTAATTTTTGTAACACTGGTTATTTCGGTTGTTTTTAATTCAAATATATTAGGTAAGATAGCGACAACTATAATCATTGAAATGATTATACATATTGTGGTAATGACTAACCAGGATATTCTTTTTACTATCATTCCAGCTAGTAATCTTCCAACAGCTAAGGATATAGCAAGGATACTGGCCATTTGTACACTTAGTGAATCGCTTAAGGATAAAACTTTTTTGTTAAATGTAGGTAACCAGGTCATAATTCCTTGTTCTACCATAACAAATAGAAATGCGCTGAGAACAAAAAAGATAACCAAAGGAGAAATAATAAGTTTAATCATACCCATAAAATCTTGAGTAATGGTTTTATTCGATATTTCAGGTTTTACATTAATTTTAGAAAATAACAGAATGAAGAATGATAATGCGATTAATCCAGCTAAAAACAGGTAAACATTCAACCATGCATTCGGGTTTTTATTGTCGAAAAATGCAGGAAAAATGAAATAAGCAGATGCAATACCAATCATAAAAAAACCCTCTATAATACTCATAAAACTACTATGTTCTTTAGTAGATTTGGTTAGTAAGCCTATCATTGAATACACAGATACTTTAATTAAGGCAAAGGCTATTCCTATGGTTAAGAATAGCACTTTTGTAGAAGCAAAAGAGTTACCATAATACATGTAAAAACAACCAAAAAAAACCAATAATAAAGCGAAAAGCATACTTTTTTTGTATCCTATTTTAGGTAAGAATGAAGCCACCAAGAAAGAAACAATTGCAATAGGAAGGTCTTTAAAAGCCTCTAAAGCACTGGCACGGGTTTCTAAGACTTCATAATTATCAATCGCTTGTTTAATTACAATTCCTACACTATTTAATAGAATTGCGAAGACAAAATAATTAATGAATAAGGCAACTTTAATTCCTAAATTCTTCATTTTTAATTAGTTTTTAAAAACACCGCCCGAAGTTTAATGTCAAGCGGTGTTTAACACAAACAACTTAAATAATCCCAATTAGATTATTAATAAAATTTTATAGATGTATTTAATCTATTTTATTCATTTGAATTGAATGTAATGAATATAAACCCGAAACTAAAATTTGCTATTAATCCTAAAATTAGATTTTGCCGACTTTGAAAAGCCAAAAAAGGCCATTCCAATTGTTTAATATCTTATTAGAAGCAAATACTTGCTTTAAATTTTATAAGGTATTTAGTTCAGTTACTCAAATGTAGTTATCAGAATAAATTAATTAGAAAAAAAATCATCGAAAACATTTTCGTTTTTACCGAAAACGTTTTCGATTTGTTTTTTGTTTTCATATCTTGAAATGATTCAATTACTTTACAAGGTAGTTGATTTTAAACCAGCTAAAAGACCAACCTAAACTAAAAGATATGAAAACTGTAACCTTGAAGCAAATTGCCGAAAAGTTAAATATTTCGGTTACGACCGTTTCAAAAGCATTAAAAGATTACCCAGACGTTAGCAAAACTACAAGACAACGTGTTTTAGATTTGGCTCAGTCACTGGATTATACCCCTAACTCCTTTGCAGTCAGTTTAAGAATGCAGCAATCTAAAACAATTGGTGTTATTATACCAGATACGGTTCATCACTTTTTTTCAAATGTTATAAAGGGCATATTAAAAGAAGCAGAAAAGAATGATTATATGGTTATTCTTATGCAGTCTAACGAAAGTTTTGAACTAGAAAAGAAGCAAATTGATTTGCTATTGAGTAAGGGGGTAGATGGTATTTTGGTGTCCTTGTCAAATAATACCAAGAAGTTTGATCATTTACAGAAAGTAATTAATTATGGTGTACCACTTGTTCTGTTTGACAAGATTTCTAAAACACTAAAATGTAGCAAGGTGTTTATCGATGATAGGAAAGCAGCTTATGATGCTGTGACCTATTTGATTAATAAAGGACATAAACGTATAGCACATTTTAGAGGTGATTTAAATCCTCAAAATTCAATTGATCGTTTTTTAGGATATAAACAAGCTTTACTGGATAACAATATTTCTTTTGATCCAACTTTAGTTTATATGTGTAATAATAATGCTGATTTTGATGACGGATATAAAAATGCAGAAATGCTATTAAAAGATCATGGAAATACGGTTGATGCTATTTTTACCATTACCGATTTAATTGCTATTGGTATTATGAAATACTTTGATGATCATGGTATTCGGGTACCTGAAGATATTGCATTGTTTGGTTTTAGTAATTGGTTTATGTCATCTGTTATAAGTCCCGGACTTTCAACTGTAGAACAGCATGCTTTTCAAATAGGAGAGGAATCTGCTCATATTTTGTTTTATGAAATAAAGAGTAAAATGAATGATACTCCTATAGAACACCAGACAGTTGTTATTCCAACAGAAATGATTTTTCGAGAATCGAGTTAACACAAGTTTACTTGCATTTAGTATGGTTTTTTATTAAAGTGTCCAAGACTATTTCTCCAGAATTACAAAGACTAAGTTTCTTTTCTTTACTTAGTTGAACCGCCAAGTCTTGCCATTCTTTAAAATAACCAAGTTTCGCAGTTTTAAACCCTAACTCTTCAAATAATTCAGCATTTATCATTGTATATAATTTTAATAATAGTGCATATTATATATTGTTACACCTGATTATCATAGATGTAATCTTGCTTTATTGTATAGCCTAATTGACTTAACAATTCAAAAATTATAAATGCTTAAATAATTTAATGGAAATTATTTATCGAAAACGTTTTTGTTATTATCGAAAACGTTTTCGAAATAAAAAAGCAGAAGTTTTATGAACATATGTAATAATATTATAAAACCAAACTAAATAAGAACCTGTTTTGAAAGGTCAAAATAGTTTTGAAAATTATAATGTTTAATACTTAGTTAAAAATTATAAATACCAAATAAACTAATTAAAGAGGTCATGAAAAGAATTGATAAGTTTAAAATACGTAAAGAGGCTTATTCTTTATTAAAAGGGAAAGTTAATTATCAGGTTTGTCAAGGAATTTATTATCTACAGGATTTTAAAGGTCTTACCGATTTAACTAAGTGTAATAACTTGGATCCGGTAATAGAGTTTCTTTCCCAAATAAAGCCAAATCACAAATTTTCAATTTCAAAGGGAACATCTTTAAAAGGATTCCATTCTATAATGGATTTAAGAATGCACTTAAATTAGTGTGTGAAATAAGCTTAAACAACTTGTAAACTAACTTTTTAATTAATAATGATTATGATGAGCAAATATGTATTAGTTCTACTTTTGGCTGTTTCGTTTATACTACCAGCACAAGAAAGAGATTATTATCACGAAGAAATCCCTGAGGCCTTTAAAGAGCGCATAGCCTGGTTTAAGGAAGCTAAATTTGGGATGTTTATTCATTTTGGTCTTTATAGTCAGTTAGGTGGTGAATGGAAAGGAAAAGATATTTGGGGCGATGCAGAATGGATACAGGCTCATGCTGATATTCCAGCTCAGGAATACGCTATGCTTACTCATACGTTTAATCCGAAAAATTTTAGTGCAGATGAAATTGCAAAGCTTGCCAAAGACTCTGGTATGAAGTATTTGGTTGTTACTAGTAAGCATCATGAAGGTTTTGCTTTATACGATAGTAAGTATACCAATTTTGATGTTGCAAATACTCCTTTCAAAGGGAGAGATATATTAAAGGAATTGAAAGAAGCCTGTGATAAGAATGGTATTAAATTCGGTACCTATTACAGTATATTGGATTGGCACCATATAAGCCAAGAAAGAAATATTGACGGCGATAGTGTTCAGCAACGTTGGAAATTCACCAGAATGAAGCTTGGTAAGGCTAAAGATTATGAAACTTTTGTAAGAAATCAGATTAAAGAATTAATTGATAATTATGATACAGACATTATCTGGTTTGATGGAGAATGGTGCGATTGGTGGACAGATGAAATGGGGCTTGATTTATACAATTATATACGCAGTTTAAAACCAAGTATTCTTGTTAACAATCGATTTGGTACTCGTGAAAAATTCGAAAAGGATTTTGGAACACCGGAAGATGAAACACCTGAAGATCTTTTAAGTTATAACTGGGAATCTTGCTATACTTTAAATACGTCTTGGGGATTCAAGAAGAATGACCATGAATGGAAATCTGCTGAAACAGTATATAAAATGTTACATGAAATAAATGATAAAGGAGGAAACTTTCTTTTAAATATAGGCCCTGATGGTAATGGAGATGTGCCAAAAGAAAGTGTAGATATATTGTTGGAGGTCGGTAAAATGTTAGAGAAGAAGTAATTCTTTTATTCAGCTAGTTTGAAAATAATTTTAATGAAAATATTAAGACACATATTATTTGTTAGTGCTTTGATCTTAGGATTAAGTAGTTGTAAAAATGAGCAAAACGAGTTTGTTTTAGAAAACGATTTTTTAAGCAGAACTATTACGGTACAAGATAATCACCTGAAAACGGTAAAGATTGAAAATAAGGTGAATGGAAAAATTCTTAATCCAACAAATGATAAAGAATTTAGTCTTAGAATATCAAAAGGGACAGACAAGATTGAAGGCGATAAGATGTTAACCTCAAAAGATTTTAAGGTTGTAAGTATCAGTGAGTCAAAAAATACTAAAAGTCAAAATGTGACTGTTCATTTAGTTAACCAAGAAAATCTATTGCAGCTAACCGTCAATTATGAATTGAGGAATGACAAAGATTATATACATAAATATTTAACGATTATTTCTCAAAATCAGATAACGCTAGAGCGTATCGATGTTGAAGCCTTAGATGCAAAAGGCGCATATCAGCCTTATAAACTAAAAGAAATTACCACAAGAGTAGCGGCAGGATGGAAACCAGGGTTAGGGCAACCTTTATACGATTCAGAAACGGCAACATTTTGGGGTGTTGAATTTCCAGCCGCTACAAATGCGGTCGTAGGTAATGAGTTGCATTGTGGTTATTTATGGGGTAATACCTTAAAAAAGGGAGAAGAGTATACATCTTACAAGTCGGTTATTGGCGTTTCCGATGATTATCAATACATAGACGAAGCGTTCTATGAGTATATAGATGATATAAGAATTCGCCCGCTACGCTTGCAAATACAGTACAATTCATGGTTTGACTTTTATACCAATGTCAATAAAGAGAATTTTAAAACAAGTGTATTAAAAGTTAATGATGAGTTAGTAAATAAGCGTGATGTAAATCCACTAAAAGCTTATGTAATTGATGATGGTTGGCAAGATAGTCGTCGTCCGGAATCAGATTGGTCAGATAAGGTTTGGAAGATAAACGATAAGTTCTCTTCTAATTTAGTAGATACATACAGAGTTGTTGATTCTCTTGATGCAATGCTTGGTGTTTGGTTAAGTCCAGCCAGTATTTTAGGAGCATTACCCATGGTTGAAAAAATGGGTGATCAGGGGCTGGAAAAACTAGGGAGATCGATGTCTATGACCGGGCCTAAGTATATGCAGATGTTAGAGGATAGAATTCTTGAACTTGAAAAAGGAGGTGTAAGTTATTTTAAATTCGATGGCCTTTTTGGACATTTAAATATTCGCGATTTTGAATTGAAAGGACGTGGAACGCCGAGTATGCCGCAATTAGGTGTTGAAAATTTAGTAGAGAATGACAGTGTTTTAAGTGACCATAAATATGATGAATTGAAAACTTACTATCTGGTAAACGGCACAGAGCGTTTAATGGCCATATTTAAAAAAATGCACAAAGTTAACCCAGATGTGTTTGTTGCCATTACCAATGGAGCATATTTAAGTCCTTGGTGGTTACAATATATCGATGTTGTTTGGATGATTAATGCTGGTGATGCTGCAGAAGGAGGTACTAGAACTGACGAACTGGTTTACAGAGATGGTGTTTATTATGAAATATGGAATGAGGAAAATACAAAATTCCCGATGAGTTCTTTATTTAATCATGAGCCGAAGAAAGTAAAAACAGGTGAAGATCAAAGTATCTTTAAAGACTATTTGCTTATGAATATATCTAGAGGTACTGGGTTTATAGAGCTGTACTTAAAAACCGACGTATTATCAGATTCAGACTGGGATGTTGTTGCCGAAGGTTTAAAATGGAGTGAAGAGGTATTCCCTGTTTTCAAAAATGTAAAAATGCACGGAGGTAATCCTAAAAAATTGGACGTGTATGGGTATGCTGCCTGGAACGAAAATCAGGGGTATATCTCTATTCATAATCCATCAAATGAAAAAAGGGCTTATGCAATTAAGTTGGATAGAGTAATTGGCCTAAAGAGTGAAAAAGGTATCTATACATTAACCTCTCCAGTTGGAGAAGATACTTTAGATCTAAAGAACTTATATAATTATGGAGATAGCTTAAAATTGGAGTTAGAGCCTAAAGAGATACGTATTCTAAATTTTAATAAATAAACTATAACTAAACAAATGAAAAACGGCCTATGAAAAACTAAAATAAAAAAAACTAACCAAACACGTAATAAAAAAAAGTCGGGGACTGCTCCAACATAACCCCGACAATTTTGAGTTACATAATTTTTTTAAAAAAAATATTAACTAATGATTACAAACATATGAAAAAATTGACACATAAGAGGTTGTGTTTTTTCAACCTTGGAGTTTCTAATTATAAGGTGAAGTTTGCAGCCGTGTTTCTATCGGCGTATTGCTTAAACCTTAATGCTGTTACACTTTCAGAAAATTCAAATAATCACACTGTCACTAAAGTTGTATCAGATAAACAAATCAAAACTCCAACACAGTCTCAGGTAATAGGAACGGTAACAGATGAAAATGGTGTACCTCTTCCGGGAACAAATGTTCTGGAAAAAGGTACAACTAATGGCGCACAAACCGATTTTGATGGGAATTTCTCGTTGGAGGTTGGAAAAAATGCTGTTTTAGTGGTTTCTTATTTAGGGTATATAACAAAGGAAGTACCTGTAAATGGACAATCTAAAATGACCATTGTATTAAAAGAGGATGTATCTTCTTTAGATGAGGTAGTGGTGATTGGATACGGTACAAAATCAAAAAGAGACATTACCGGAGCCATTGCATCGGTAGGAGGTGATGAACTTAAAGAACAAAGTGTTGCAAGTTTCGATCAGGCATTATCGGGTAGAGCCGCTGGAGTTCAGGTGGTACAAAACTCTGGAGCTCCAGGTGGAGGTGTTTCCATCAGGATTAGAGGGGTTGGTACTCCTGGAAATAGTGAGCCATTATATGTAATTGATGGTGTTCCAGTATTTAACGATAATAATGGCCGTGGTATTAGTGCAGGACAAAGTGGTAATGTATTGTCAACTATTAACCCTAATGATATTGAATCTATCGATATTTTGAAAGATGCGTCCTCTGCTGCAATATATGGTTCGAGAGCAGCGAATGGGGTGGTTTTAATTACTACAAAACGAGGTAAATCTGGTCGAACAAAAGTGAATATAGATGTTTATGGAGGTATTCAAACACCAGCACGTAGTGTTGATGTTCTTGATGGACCTGCATATGCACAATTTATAAATGAACTTGAAGGTACGGTACCTGTAAATCCAGCTGATACTAATTGGTTCGATGAAATTTATGGTTCAGCTCCTATTAGAAATGCACAAGTGTCTATTTCTGGTGGTAACGAAAAATCGACTTATGCTTTGAGTTTTGGTAATTTTAAGCAAGATGGTATTGTTAAAAATAGTGATTTCGAAAGATGGTCGGTAAGAATGAATAGTGACCATAAACTAGGAGAAAACAATAAAATAAGAGTAGGAAATAGTTTTACAGCGAGTAGAACGTTTGAGAATGGTACTTTAACGGATGACCCGAACAGAGGGGTTACTTCGTTAGCTCTTGTTTTTCCTTCAGTTATACCTGTTTACGACGAAAATGGAGACTATGCAGGGCCACCAAGCGTTGGAATCACTTTTCCTAGGTTAAACCCTATGGCAATTGCTGATAAGATTATTTTTGAAAATCAAAAGGTAAGAATGTTAGGAAATGTTTACGGAGAGTATGATATTTTAAATGGACTGACTTATCGTTTAAATTTGGGTGCTGACTTTTTATATGGTGGATCGAATAATTTTAACCCTGGTGTTGCGGTACCCGGAGGACCCCCATTACCACAACTATCGCAAAGATTCGATAGTAATGAACTTATTTTCTTAGTAGAAAACACATTAACATATAATAAAACCTTTAACGATGCTCACAACTTAAATGTTTTAGCGGGTTTTACAAGACAGCATTCGCAGTACGAATCACATTTAGGTAGTAGAGATGGTTATATAACAGATAATCTTTATTATTTATCGGCTGGTACTTCAAATCCTAATGCCTTAGGTAACGGGTTTGAGTGGGGTTTACAGTCTTATTTAGGACGTTTGTCCTACGATTATATGGGGAAATATTTATTCTCTGCTAGTGTAAGACGTGATGGGTCTTCTAGATTTGGCCCAGGTAGAAAATATGGAACGTTCCCTTCTGTTTCTGCAGGTTGGAGGATTTCAGATGAAGCATTTTTTGAGCCTCTAACAAATGTAATTAATGACCTTAAATTCAAAGCCAGTTGGGGTAAATTAGGAAATCAGGAAGTTGATCCTTTCCAGTACTCAAGTATATTAAAAAATACAGCAAGTTACGTATTCGGTGTAGATCAAAGTGCAGTTACGGGAATTTATCCTGGAAACTTGGCTAATCCAGATGTGTCTTGGGAAACAACAGCTCAAACCGACTTTGGTTTCGATGCCACGTTATTTGATTACGCTTTAACTATCGGATTCGATTATTACAAGAGAGAAACTTCAGATATCCTTTTGCCAATTCCGGTGCCATCATCTTTTGGATATGCTAACAATTCGGTTTCAGTAACACCTATTGTTAATGCTGGTACGGTTGTTAATAAAGGTATAGAATTATCTCTAGGTTACCGTCACCAGGGAGATAAGGTACAGTGGGATGTAAATGCCAATTTAACTACTGTTGATAATGAAGTTACTAGTTTAGGTGGAGGTGAACCTATTTTTGGTGGTGATGGAAGCACATTCCAATCCATTACCGAAGTAGGTGGAGAAATTGCTTCTTATTATGGATGGGTGCAAGAAGGTATTTTTCAAACTCAAGCTGAAATTGATAATTCACCTACTCAAGATGGAGCTGTTCCTGGAGATATGAAATTTGCCGATTTAAATAACGATGGTGTAATTAATGAAGGAGATCGTAAAAGATTGGGCAGTAATATTCCAGATTATATTGCAGGTCTTCAAGGAAGTATTACTTATAAAAATTTTGATTTTAGTGTCTCTTTTCAAGGTGTCTTCGGCAACGAAGTTTATAATAATTTAAACGCTTTGGCTTCTAATTTCTCAAGTTCAGCTAATAAATACACAGTATTATATAATAGCAGATGGACGGGACCAGGTACAAGTAATTCCGTACCAAGAGTTGGTCAAGATAACAATAACAACTATAGAGTGTCAAGCTATAGTGTTTGGGATGGTTCTTTTGTAAGATTAAAAACAATGCAAATTGGTTATACTTTACCGGAAGATATATTCAATTTCATTGGAGCTACTAAAGTTAAGGTATATGCTTCAGGGCAAAACTTATTTACTATTGATAAATATGATATTGGTTTAGATCCAGAGGTTGGTTCTCCTGATCAAAATGCATTGTTTTCAGGGGTAGATAATGGAGGGTATCCTCAAGCAAAGACGTTCATTTTAGGTTTAAATATTTCATTTTAAAAAAATACTATGAGAACAAAAGTTAAAATAATATTATCAATTATGTCGCTCATAATTATAAGTTGTGACAACATTCTAGACCTAGATCCTCAGGATACTTTAACCGAGGATGTTTTTTACCAAACCGCAGAGGATGCCGTGATTGCAGTTAATGCAGCTTATGATCCATTTCAGAATTTATTCTATTATGGTTTTGCCTATCCAATTCTTGGAAATCTTGCTGGAGGTGATGCCATTAAAGGTGGTTTTGGTTCTGGAGATCAAGCAGCTATGTTGCAATTTCAGGATTTTACATCTGATGCGTCTAATGGTAGATTAAATGATTATTGGAAAGCGATTTGGCCTGGTGTTTTAAGAGCTAATGTGGTTTTGACAAAGGTACCAGATATTGATATGGATGAAGCCTTGAAAAATAGAGTTCTAGGTGAAGCTAAATTTATTCGAGCCTTAAATTACTATAATTTAACGATGACATGGGGTGGTTTACCAATTTATGATTTTGTGCCAACTGCAACAACCGAATCATTACCTAGATCATCGAGAGCAGATGTATTAAAATTCATAGAGGAAGATTTATTAGATGCAATTAATTTGTTGCCAAATGCTTCAGATTACGCGCCTGCCGATGTAGGTAGAGCTTCCAAAGGTTCTGCCCAGGGGTTATTGGCTAGATTATATGCGAATTCAGGTCGCTGGGGAGAAGCTAGTAAAATTGTAGATGATATCATGGCGAGCCCTGCTAGTTACGCGTTAGTGCCAGATTATGCTAATAACTTTAATGGCGAAGGCGATAATAACATTGAGACATTATTTGAAATTCAATATAATACAGGTTCTAGTCCGGATCAATGGTCTGATAACGGACAATGGAATGGTAACCAGATAGCAGATACTTGGGGACCTATAGGAACTGCCGAAGATGCTATTTTTGGTTGGGGATTCTCAGCACCTTCTGAAGATTTAGTGAATTCATATGAAGCTGGAGATTTAAGGTTGCCGGCAACTATATTACAGCCAGGAGATGAATTTTTGGGAGATATCTTCGATCCTGAAAATTCTGGACATTATGCTAATACAGGAAGTATGTATGGTAACGTAAAATATATTAACCCAGGTGCTTCAGGAGCTGGTTCTTTAGATAGTCCGGTTAATTTTAAAATTATCCGTTTTGCCGAAATGTTGTTAGTTAAAGCAGAGGCACTTAATGAAGGCGCTAACGATCAACAAAATGCGGTAGTGTATTTAGATATGGTTCGTGAAAGAGCTGGATTGGCAGATATCCAAACAACTTTAGGTTACTTACCAGGTCAATCTGAATTAAGAGAACTAATCTACAAAGAAATGAGGATTGAATTGGCTCTTGAAGCTACATCTTACTTCAATTTTGTTAGTAGAGATTTAGGTTCTCAAATGTATGGGGCTAGAGGTTTCAAAGTAGGACAAGATGAGTTATTTCCAATTCCTCAAGGAGCCCTTGATATTAATGGTTGGAATCCAAATCCAGGTTATTAATTAGTAAAATATATAGATTGTTAAACAGTAGAATTATAATCAGTAAAATATGTTTTTAAAACCATAAAAATAAGTACCTGTTCAAATCTAAATTTGAACAGGTACTTTCAAACCATAAAAACTAAATAAGATGCTTGTTTCTTCCCTAACAACCATAATTAAAAGAAAAAAAAACAATAGAATTGTAATATTACTAGGTCTGATTTTTTTGTGGTCCTGTAATAGACACTCTAATAAGATGTTACCCTCGTGGGATAAAACCGACGATATTTTTGTTCAAGTAAATTCAGATTCTTCAAATGTTAAGTTCGCAAACGTACTTACCGAAACTAAAACCTTCAATTACTATACCTTTCCGTATATGTACTTTGGTGGGGGAGTGGCCACTGGAGATATAAATAATGACGGACTTCCTGACCTATATTTTACTGGAAATATGGTGAAAAATGCCTTGTACTTAAATCAAGGTAGTTTACAGTTTGAAGATATTAGTGAAAGCTCTGGTACGATTGGAACTAAAGGCAAATGGGCGAACGGTGTTACCATGGCCGATGTTAACAATGACGGACTTTTAGATATTTATGTGTGTTATTCTGGTCCTGGACAAAGCAGAGAAAACGAACTCTTCATTAATAAAGGCAATAATACATTTAGAGAAAGTGCCAAAAATTATAATATAGCAGATAACGGGCATTCTGTTCAAGCTGCTTTCTTCGATTACGATAACGATGGTGATCTTGATTTATATGTGGCAAACTATCCGCCTACACCATTTCAAATTGGTAATGACTATTATGCCGATAAAAAAAATAATCCTTCCTTAGAAGATTCAGATAAATTATTTAGAAATGACGGGAATAATAAATTTACAGATGTTACTGAAATTTCTGGAATACTAAATTTCGGTCTTTCATTAGGTCTAAGTATAAGTGATATTAATAACGACGGCTGGCCAGATATATATGTCTCGAATGATTTTAACGCGCCTGATTATTTATACATCAATCAAAAGGACGGCTCTTTTAAAAATGAGATAGATGTTATGATGACCCATACGTCAAATTTTGGTATGGGTACAGATGCAGCCGATTTTAATAACGATGGGCTAATTGATTTAATACAGGTAGATATGGCTTCCAGTCAGAACGATCAGGAAAAAGCAAATATGTCGGCTATGAATACCGAAAAATTTTACGAGGCAGTACGTTTAGGACTGCATCATCAATATATGAAAAATAGTTTGCAGGTAAACACAGGCTCAGGAACCTTTAGTGATGTGGCTTACCTTGCAGGCTTAGCAAAAACAGAATGGAGTTGGGGGCCGTTGTTTTTCGATTTTGATAACGATGGATGGAAAGATATTTTTATAACTAACGGTATACGAAGAAATGTTAACGACAACGATGCTATTATTTATTTAAAATTAAAACAGGCTTACAATAAACTTACCCAAAATGATATTGCAGAAACCTTAAGTAAGTTACCAGTAATACCTGTCGATAATTATTTGTATCATAATTCGAAGTCTTTGAAATTTGATAGAAGTGAAGGGAACTGGGGATTGTCGTTTAAAGGTTTTAGTAATGGAGCAAGTTATGCCGATTTAGACAACGATGGAGATTTAGACATGATTGTTAATAATCTTGATGCCACTTCTTCAATCTTTGAAAATAAATCGAATCAATATTCAAATACGAACTACTTAACGGTTAGTTTAAAAGCTAAAAAAGATAATTATTTTGGTGTGGGGGCGAAAATTATCGTTGTCACGGGAGAAGATAAGCAAATTCAGGAGTTGTTTTTAACGAGAGGTTTTGAATCTTCTACCGAACCAAGGGTTCATTTTGGATTAGGAGATGTACAAAAAGTAGATACGCTTAAAGTAGTTTGGCCTTCAGGACATCTACAAACTTTTACCAATGTTGACGGGAATCAAATATTAAACATTGTTCAGAACGACAATAACGCATCTAAAAATAATACGTATTCAAAGCAAGATGTATTATTTACGGAAGTTACCGAAAAGCTTAACATAAATTACAAACATCAGGAAAACGAGTATAACGATTTCGATAAAGAAACACTGCTTCCTCATAAAATGTCCACTTTAGGGCCCTTCATTACCGTTGGCGATGTTAATGGCGATGGTTACGACGATTTTTATGTTGGTGGCGCTATGGGACAATCCGGAAAGCTGTTTATTCAAAGTGCCGATGGAACTTTTGTAGATACTTTTCAACAAAGTTTTACAAAGGATAAGGTTTATGAAGACATGGGCGCGTTATTTTTTGATGCTGATGCCGATGGCGATTTAGACTTATATGTGGTTAGCGGAGGTAATGAATTGCCAAAAGGAAATGAGCATTATCAGGATAGACTGTATTTAAATGATGGAAAAGGGGTATTTAATAAAAATATAAATGCCTTACCAAAAATTATAGCAAGTGGCTCTTGTGTAACAGCTTCCGATTTCGATAACGATGGAGATCTTGATCTTTTTGTTGGGGGTAGATTGTCGCCTCAAAATTACCCAAATACAGGAGAATCTTTCATTTTAGAAAATCGAAACGGAACATTTAAAGATATTACCAATAAAGTTGCTCCGGGCCTTAAAAATATTGGAATGGTGACTTCGGCAGAATGGAACGATTTAAATAACGATGGAACAATAGATTTGTTAATTTCTGGCGAATGGATGCCAATAACCGCACTATTGAATAATAACGGAACTTTTGAAATAAACAATTCCAGTAAAGAAATAGGGTGGTGGAACCATGTTACGGTAGCCGATTTAAAGGGAGATGGTTCGAAGCAAATAATTGGTGGTAACCTTGGTTTAAACTATAAATATCAGGCAAGTCACGAATTTCCGTTTGTAATTTATGGTGATGATTTTGATGAAAATGGCTCTTCAGACATTGTTTTAGGATATTACAATCAGGAAACCTTGTATCCAGTTCGCGGAAGATCGTGTTCATCAGATCAGATTCCTTCAATTAAAAAGAAATTTCCAAACTATACAGCATTTTCAAAAGCAACTTTGCAAGACGTTTATGGTAAAAAGGCTTTAGATAGTGCGAAAGTTAGGTATGCAGCTACCAATTTTGCTTCAGGAACTTTTTCTTTCGATAACAATATGGATTTAGCTTTTAAATCTTTCCCAGTTGAAGCACAAGTATCTTCGGTTAACGACATGTTAGTTCAGGATTTTGATGGAGATGGATTTCAAGATATTATCATTGCGGGTAATTTGATGAATTCAGAAGTAGAAACGCCTCGTAATGATGCTGGTTTCGGATTGTTTTTAAAAGGTAAAATCGATGGTTCTTTTCATCCAATGCCTTCATACCGTTCAGGAATATTGTTTTCGGGTCAGATAACAGATTTAGCTCTATTGGAAACTTCCAATGGGAAGGTGGTTTTGGCAGCTGCTAACAACGGAAAATTAAACGCATACCGTATTAATTAATAATACAGAAAGTATGTTTGGATTTATTGCTTTTTTGAACGAAGCAGAAGGTTACTGGTTTTTGCTGTTCATTAGAAAGGTATGTTAACAAGGTTCATATACGCAATAGTTATAAAATACACATTTGAATCTTTATAAAAAATGAATGTGAGGGTGGGGTGAAACCTAAAAAAGGAAGCTGTTCCTAAGGCTATTCAATACGATGATATTACTAATACAATGAAAAATTATAAACTATATACACTCATATGGATGCTTTTATTAAGTGTTTACTCTTGTCATAAAGAAGCAAAGGAGCAGCTAGTAGAAGAAGAAATGGTTGTTCAAGAATTGTTTACAGAACTTAGCCCGGAGCAATCGGGTATTTACTTTGAGAATCGTTTGGTAGAAACTGATAGTATGAACTATTTTGTATACCCCTATATATACATGGGTGGAGGAGTGTCTATTGGAGATATCAATAATGATGGTCTTAACGATATTTATTTTACAGGCAATCAAGTTCCAAATAAATTGTACCTGAACAAAGGGGGGATGAGGTTTGAAGATATTAGCGAAAAGGCAGGGGTAAGTGCAGATAATCGATGGATTACAGGTACGACGATGGCCGATGTTAATAACGATGGTTTTTTGGATATCTATGTGTCCGTGGCTGGGAAATTTGGTCCAAAACAGAATTTGCTCTATATCAATAATCAAGATTTAACCTTTACTGAAAGTGCTGAAATCTATGGTGTTTCGGGTAATACCAATACGATGCAGGCGAGTTTTTTTGATTATGATTTGGATGGTGATTTGGATCTTTATGTGGCTAATTATCCCATCGCCAAGTTTTCTACACCAAATTTTGTTTACAAAAAATTGATTGATAATCCAGATTTAGATTCTAGTGACAGGTTGTATAGAAATGACGGAGGAACTAGGTTTACTGATGTTACTAAATCTTCGGGTATTTTGAACTATGGGCTTACCGTAGGTATTGCTATTAGTGATATTAATAACGATGGATACCCAGATGTTTACGTGTCCAATGATTTTGCTACGCCTGATTATTTCTACATAAACAATGGAGATGGGACGTTTAAAGAGAGTATTAAGGACATAACCAAGCATACAGCATGGTACGGTATGGGGGTGGATATCGCCGATATCAACAACGACGGGCTGTCAGATTTTTTTCAGTTAGATATGACCCCAGAAAATAATCGTCGTAGTAAGGCCAACATGGCTAGCATGAATCCTAAAAAGTTTTGGGACAATGTAAATATGGGATTTCATTATCAATACATGCAGAATTGTCTTCAATTGAACAATGGCGATGTAAATGGTGTCATACAGCCTTTCAGTGACATATCACGCTTAGCAGGAATGGCTACCACAGATTGGAGTTGGGGTACGCTAATGGTTGATTTTGATAATGATGGTTGGAAGGATGTGGTGGTTACCAACGGGGTGCGCAGGGAAATTAATAATAAAGACTATTTCAAGACTTTAAAGACTTATACGCCAATGGCTTTTAAGCATAATATGTTGGAGCTCACAAAAAAAATGCCTTCTGAAAAAGTACATAACTATGCTTTTAAAAATAATGGAGATCTCACTTTTTCCGATGTAAGTCAAAGCTGGAATCTTGATTTTGTTGGTTTTTCAAATGGTTTAGCCTATGGAGATTTGGATAATGATGGCGATTTAGATTTAGTGGTTTCCAATCTTGATAGTATTTCGAGTATTTATGAAAATCAGGCAGCAAAAATTTCCGGAAACCATTATCTAAGATTCAAGTTTAATGGTCCAGAAAAGAACAAGTTTGCATTAGGTACTAAAGTGTTTCTTGAATGTGATGGAATTAAACAGTTTCAGGAGCTTACACTAACCAGAGGCTATCAATCGTCTGTTGAACCTTTTCTAAATTTTGGATTAGGAAAACAGTCAAAAGTTGATAAAGTAACTATTATTTGGCCTGATGGAAAACAAGAAATAAAAAGAGACATTCAAAGTAATGCTTTGGTTGAGGTTAACTATAATGATGCTTCCGATGAATTTAAAGTTGCTGTAAAGGATAATAATCCGGTCAATTATAAATTCACTAATGTAACCTCTCTATTAGGTGTTGTTTATAAGCATGAGGAGAACGTATTTGATGATTTTAAAAATGAGCCTTTACTTCCCCATAAAACATCTCAGTTCGGTCCGGGTCTTGCTACAGCAGATATCAACAATGACGGTAGGGAAGACTTTTTTGTTGGTGGAGCTAATGGTCAATCCGGCCGAATTTTCAAACAACAATTGGACGGAACATTTCAGGAAATTATTGTATTGGATATACAAAATGATGCCATTCAAGAAGATTTGGGGGCTTTGTTTTTTGATGCGGATAATGATGGCGATATGGATTTGTATGTGGTTAGCGGTGGAAATGAATTTGCCGAAGATTCCGAACTTTTGCAGGATCGATTATATATAAACGATGGAACTGGAAGTTTTATCAAGAGTAAAAACGCCCTTCCCAAAATGATTACAAGTGGCTCAAAGGTTGAAGCAGCCGATTTTGATAACGATGGTGATTTGGATCTTTTTGTAGGAGGTAGGATTGTACCAGGAAAATACCCATTGCCAGCAAGAAGCTATCTGCTGAGAAATGATAGTAAAGAAGGTGTGTTACACTTTGTAGATGCTACCAAAACTGTTGCACCTGACCTTTATAAACCGGGCTTAGTTACAGATGTGAAGTGGTTTGATATGGATAAAGATGGGTGGAAAGATTTGATTGTCGTTGGTGAGTGGATGCCGATATCAATATTTAGGAACGATGGTGGTAAATTGATTTCAAAAACCAAGGAATATGGTCTGGAAAACAGTGTAGGTTGGTGGTACAGTGTGGATGTTGATGATTTTGACAACGATGGTGACTGGGATGTTGTTGCTGGTAATTTGGGACGCAATTATAAATATCAGGCATCGAACATCGAAACATTTGATGTCTATGCATCCGATTTTGATAAAAACAACAATCTGGATATTGTTTTAGGCTATTATTCAGATGGTATCCAATATCCTGTCCGGGGCAGAGAATGTTCTTCACAGCAGATTCCGGGAATCACCAGGAAGTTTAAAAATTACGATGCTTTTTCAAAAGCAACTATTGAAGATGTTTATACAAAAGATAAATTGGAAGATGCTTTGCATTATCAGGCGAAAACATTTGCTACAACTTATTTTGAAAATTTGGAAGGCAGTTTTATACCGAAAGCCTTGCCTATGGAAGCCCAGATTTCAGCGATTAATGGCATAATCAGTGAAGATTTTAACGGTGATGGAAAGTTAGACTTGGTATTGGCTGGTAATTTATTTACATCAGAAGTGGAGACCCCACGAAATGACGCAGGACAAGGGGTGTTTTTAATAGGTGATGGCAAAGGGAACTTTAAGGCTCAAGCACCATATGAAAGCGGATTGAGCTTAGGTGGAGATGTAAAAGGTTTAGCCTTACTAAATGGTAAAGGACAAAAATTGATTATCTCAGCGAGCAATGACGATTATGTACAAGTAATTCTGTACAATCCATAAATGTAAAATAATCAAAACAAAGAATAAATTGAAACCATTTTTCATAAAATATAATTTGGGTTTTTTTGAGATATATCGAGAAGGCATCATTTACAAAAAGGTTATCGCTTTATTTCTTTTTGGCGGTCTGTTTCTGGTTACCATATCTTGTAAGAAAGACAAAAATAAACAGCCAATGGAGATACGCCTTAACCATTTGGCTGCCGAAACTAGCCCTTATTTATTGCAACATTCAAGTAATCCGGTAGATTGGTATCCATGGACTGATGAGGTACTGTCTTTGGCTAATACTAAAAACAAACTTCTAATCATTAGTATAGGATATTCTACTTGTCACTGGTGTCATGTAATGGAAGAGGAAAGTTTTTCCGATACAGAGGTAGCGAAAGTAATGAATCAGGATTTTATCAACATTAAGGTTGATAGGGAGGAACGCCCTGATGTTGACCAAGTGTATATGACGGCTGCCCAAATGATGAACGGTTCTGGAGGCTGGCCACTAAATGTTATAGCGCTACCCGACGGACGCCCGGTGTTTATCGGTAGTTATATGGAAAAGGATGTTTGGACGAAAGTTTTGAAGAGGTTTAATGCACATTTTAAATCCGAGCCCGAAAAACTATATGAATATGCTGCGCAGGTTTCAGAAGGTTTAGAAGAGATTGTACCAATGGCGGGAACAATGCAGACGAATGCTTTTAGTTTGCAGGAGCTAGAGGAAGCCATGGGGAAATGGAAAAGGAATTGGGATACTCAATGGGGAGGCGATCAGGCTACTGAAAAGTTTATGCTACCCGTAAAGATGAAATTTCTATTAAAATATGCTGTAATGTTAGGGGATAAGGATGCCTATAAACAGGTTATGTTGACTTTAGATAAAATGGCTTTGGGCGGTATATTTGACCATATAGGAGGTGGATTTTTTCGGTATGCTACAGATTATAAATGGCAGGTGCCCCATTTCGAGAAAATGTTATACGACAATGCGCAAATGATAGACCTTTACGTTAATGCCTATAAGGCGTCAAAAGATTCGAAATATAGGAATGTTGTTTATGCTACTTTTTCTTTTTTAGAAAATAATATGGCTAATGGAAAAGGGGGGTATTACGTAGCTATTGATGCGGACAGTGATGGCGAAGAGGGACGTTTTTATTTATGGAATGATGAGGAATTGCAGAATGTTCTGGGAGTTGAGTTAGACAATTTTAGCAAGGTATTCAACACCCTAAAAGTTAAATTAGATGACGAAGGTGAGGGTTATGTACTTCAACCTGTCGAAACGGACAGTGTTTTGTCTAAGCGATTGGATGTTGCAACAGAAGAACTATTAAAAAATAAACAGAAGTGGAAGAGACTATTATTAGAACGTCGCGATAAAAGGGTTAAGCCGCTGACAGATAAAAAAGTAATTTCTTCTTGGAATGCACAACTAGCCAGTGCCTACATAGAGGCTTATATGGCTTTTGGAGATGAAACCTTTCTTAAAAGAGGTATCGCTATTCACAAGTTTATTAAGGAAAACCTGATGAATGGTAATCAACTGTACCATTCCTATATTTCTAAGCAAGTCGGCAATAAAGGGTTTTTAGAAGATTATGCATTTTATATAAATATGCTAATCAATTTATTTAGAGCTACAACAGATTTGACGTATTTAGATGAAGCAAGACATGTGTTGGAGCGTACCAATGCGCTTTTTTACGATGCTAAAAAGGGATTTTACAATTTTGTTAGTGAAGATGAATTAATTACCCAAGTCATAAAACTAGACGATGGGGTTAATCCATCCCCCAATGCTGTAATGGCCCAAAACTTATTACAATTGGGGAATATTTATTTTGATAAGGATTATAAAAATAAGGGCAAGACAATGTTAGTTCACATCCAGTCCGAACTGGGAGAATATTTGCCATATTATACCTTATGGGCTAGTGAATTGTTGAATTTTATGGCCGATTCATATGAGGTGGCCATAATAGGTGATGAAGCAAAATCTATGCTAAAAGATATAAATAAGACTTATTTGCCAAACGCTTTAATTGTGGGTAGTCCAAAAAATTGTCCAATAGCCATTTTTGAAGATCGATATACAGAAGGGGGAACTTATATTTATATCTGTCAGGAAAATATGTGCAAATTACCAATGGAAAAGGTTGAATTAGCAATTAAACAAATACAGGAGAATTATGAAGAGAATTAAATTAGTATTAATCTTAGCGACGTTGCTACTCGCATTAGGATGTAAACAAGAAAAACAGCAAACTCAAATTATTGAAGAGCCTAAAGGGAAACAAAATATCGCTTATAAATGGGGTTTTATGGCCATACAGGCACAGGCAAGGGATACCGAACGATTTAAGCCGAGGCCAACAGTTACTTCACGCTATCTAGGACTTATATCAGTTGCTATGTTTGATGCTTGGTCACGATTTAACGACAAGGCAACTCCTGTTTATGCCTCAGAAATAGAAAGACGGCCTGAGAATGAACATACTTTAAAAAATAAGGAAATTGCTGTGAGTTACGCTGCCTACCGAGCCTTGTTGGAATATTATTATTCTGATGCAGATGTATTTGAGGATTATATGAGGGAATTGGGACTTGATCCCATGGATGTGTCTATGGATCCAAGTACTCCAGTGGGGATAGGCAATCTTGCAGCTAAAGCAGTTATTGAAGCAAGAAAACATGATGGTTCTAATCAGTATGGTGATGAAGAAGGTTCAAATGGAAAACCATACTTTGATTATACTGGTTATAAACCAGTAAATGATGCCGATGATAATGTAGATGTTAACCGCTGGCAACCAAAGTACTTTACAGATGCTAAAAAGGGTAAATATGCTCCAGGTTGCCTAACACCTTATTGGCAATTGGTAAAACCTGTTACAATGGACTCAGCAAGTCAGTTTAGACCGGGGCCACCACCTATGGTAGGGTCTGAACAATTGGCTATGGAAGTTGCTGAGGTAGTAGAATTACAGGCAAATTTAACCGACGAGCATAAGGCTTTGGTTGAGTTTATGAGAGATGGACCACAGTCGGTACAACAAGCAGGGCACTGGTTCAAATTTGCCCAAGAGGTTTCCATTAGGGATCAGCATAATTTGGATGAAGACGTTAAAATGTATTTTTTAAATCAGATTACAGCTATGGATGCTTTTATTGCCTCATGGGAATCTAAAATGTTTTACGATTTTGCCAGACCTTTTGCGTTGGTTCATGAATACTATGGGGGTAAAGAAATTGTTGCATGGGCAGGCCCAGGAAAAGGTATGCAGAAGATGGACGGTAATGACTGGAGACCCTATTCACCCTCAAATTTTTTGTGTCCTCCGTTTCCGAGCTATACATCTGGTCATAGTACTATTAGTGGTGCGTGCGCGGAAGCCTTAAAACTATATACAGGTGATGAGTATTTTGGAGCGTCGGTAGAGTTAATACCAGGTTCGCTCACCGAAACCGATCCTGATTTTTTTGGAAAAAAAGTTACCTTAGAATTTCCAACGTTTACTAAAACAGCTGAAATGGCTGGTATTTCAAGAGTAATGGGAGGTTATCATATTCAGGCCGATAACGTGGCGGGTTTGCAATTGGGACGAGATGTTGCCCACCAAGCTTGGAAGTTTTATAAACAACATTTAGGTGAATAGAATTCATGTAATTGGGAGATTATGGGGTGAAAGTGGCTATAATTAACTAACAGTAGAAGGAAGAGAGTCATTAAAATCAATTTGAGTACTAACGAGAGGGGGGCTAATTCAGATTAATCATCCAATATAGTTTGTTTTTAACAATAAGTATTTAAAATTAATGGTTTGCGCACTTTATTTGAAATTTTAAGATGTATCTTTGTTCAAAAGAAATTAAAAAGATCTTATCAAATAAGTTACTTATTCGGTTACCTAAAGTTAATTGAAGTATGAAACTTATTGATTTCACTACATAAGTTGGAGTTTCAGGTCTTCCTGCCACCCCGACAAACAACGCCTGATGAATTTCATCAGGCGTTGTTGTTTTTATGAAGCTGATAAAGCCAATTGTTATAGTTTAGCAGGAATAACCAAAAAAGGAACATTTAAGTGAAACCCTATTTGGTTTATGGTAGATTTAAAGAATAGATTTGTAAAGAATGAGTGTTTGTTATTTAGCATGACTAATAAATTAATTCTGTTTTTAAGTTGAAAATTTGAAATACCTTGCTCAACAGTTTGTTTATCTACTTCATGAATTAAGTAGGTCGCATTTTTAAAATGATTTTTAAGAGCTTCTTTATTTTCTTTTTGATATCCAGCCAAACCGTATCCATCGAGTACGTGAAGGATATTAATGCAAGTATGATTTAATGAAATTAAATCCAAAATGGGTTTTATTTGTCGTTCCTCATATTTCACACCATAATCTGTTGGGAACAATACTTCATGAATTTCTTCAAATTCAAATTCACTGGGAATAGCCAGCACCGGACATTTTACGTGTTTTAAAACATGTACGGTGTTAGACCCAAACAGAATGCCTTCGGCACCTGTTGCTCCCTTGGTACCCATAACAACATAGTCTATACGTTTGTCTTTTATAATATCATTGATTTCTGAAATTAGAGTGTTAAAGGCGGCAATGATTTCTATAGTGTGTTTAGGATTATCATATTCGTTTTTTATTCGAGTTTTAAAATCTTCCAGACCATGAATCGAATTGTCTCTAACAGCGTCGTACATCCCAAACTGAGCTGGCTGAACTAATACATATTCAACATGATAAATAGCGGGTGTGTATATGTTTAATAAATAGAATGTACAGGTTTCATTTTTAAAAAGTTGCATGGCATACTTTATGGCATTCCAAGAGTTCTCGGAAAAATCGGTGGGAAGCAGTATTGTTTTCATGACTTTAGTTTTATTTAGTTAGCTGTTATTCGTTAGTAGCGTTTGATGTTTTGCAAGGCTAAAAATGGAATATCTAAGTTTAAGCCGAATTCATCTATGGTAGATTGGTATATCATATTTTCTAAAAATGAATGTCTCGTATTTACCATGACTAGCATATTAATGTCATTCTCTTTTATGTGTTGGTAAATTGAATTTATAATATGTTTACTATTAGCTATTTTAAAATTAAGGGTGGTTTTATGTAACTCTTCTTTTATAAATTTTTGATTGTCTTTTTGTCTTAAGGATAGTTTGTCGCTAACTGATATATAAAGCACATCAACTACAGCTCTGTAAGTTGATGCCATTTCACAAAGTAATTTTAATTCTCTTCTTTTATATGGAATTAAATAGTTGGTAGGAAAGAGTATATGTTTAGGTTGTGTGTATTTATAGTTTTCAGGAATGGCTAAAACAGGGCACTGTACGTATTTTATAACTTGTAGAGTATGGCTTCCAAAGGTTATTTTTTTATCATTAGTTTTTCCTTTAGTTCCCATGATAATAACATCAATGTTTTTATCATCAACAATAGCGTCCATTTCGTCTATTAGCATATTATTTGCTGAAATAATATTATAAGTATGCTTTGGATTAGGAGAGATGGTTTTAATGGTTTTTAAAGTACGTTCTAAGGAAGTTTTCGATGAGTTGCTTACGGTTTCAGTTACCTTTTTTACGTCGCTTTCATCAATTAGATCTTCAGATTCATATATTTCATCTTGATAAGCGTGCATTATATAAAATTCACTTATCTCATATTTAAATAGGTCGATGGCAAACTTTATAGCATTGAATGCATTTTCAGAAAAATCGGTAGGAATTAATATCTTTCTCATCACTTTAAGAATTAGTGTCTAAAAGTAATCAGTGCAAGGAGTTGATGCAATGATATTTATCAGATGGATTTAAAAAAAGGGAATGTTTTTAATAAAGAAACATTCCCTTTTTTCATCGCAAATCCTCAAGTAAGCGAACTGATCAATAGCCAATTTGAAACTAAAAGAAACAGGACGTTTTAACTTAACGGCCTGTTTCTTCTAAAGATTTAATGCTAAGCCTTGATTTTTGGCTTTCAACAATATGTATTTAGATTTTATAACTTGAAAAGCATTAAACCGTTTGTTGTTTTAGTTTGTCATTAAATAAATGAACGTTTTATGGTGTCGAAGATATTTTAACTTTTCAGTTTTAAAAATGATATTTATCAGTCTTTAAAATTATAACGGAACAACATTATAAGCCATGTTTAAAAGAAATAATCCAACAAGAAATAAAAGCGTGTAAATAAGTTGAACAAGTTTAATGTTTATGATTTGTAATACGGAAACGGTTTGCTTTGGAAAAATAAAAAGCGATAATCCTATAAAAATGGAAAACCAGCCTGTAAGTGTAATGATTAACGTCCAGTTTGGTTCCCATATGTTATGAAAAAGGGTGTTTACTAAACCTACAAGAATGGCTATAAAAGATGATAGAATGAGAAATTTTTCATCTTTCAAATCGCTGAAAATTTGTTTAATGCGTTTCGGGTTGAAACTCAATATCAGGAAGAATATGATGAGATACCATCCCCAGAATTTTGCTAATAAAATTGAAGTTTCCATAATATTTAAGGTGTTTCATGTAATACTAAAAATGGTATTTTTAAATGATAGCTTAATTCTTCAATTTGCGAATGAAATAAGATTTGCTGAAAATAGTTTAAGTTTTTGGCTACCATACAAATCATATTGATCTCTCTGCTATCAATAAAGCATTGTACAGCATCTTCTAATTTTCTGTTTGTTAAGTAGTGAAAACTAGATTCGATACTTGTAAAGTAATCTTCAAGTAGTTCACGGTTTTTTAATTGTTCAGCATTTAAATCGGTTTTGTTTTTACTAATGTGTAATACGCGAAGAGACGCTTTGTTGTGTTCTAATATATCTAATAGCGGTTGGAGAATTTGAATGTTATAGGTTAGTGAAAAATCTGAAGGAAAAGCAATTTCCTTTATGGTGTTAAACGTTGCTTTTTCGGGAACTGTTAAAACATTACATTTTACTTTTTTTATAACATCTCCGGTATTGCTTCCCATAACAATCTTTCTTAAACCATCAGAGCCTTTTGTACCCATAACAATAAGGTCTATATTTTTTTCTTCAACATGTTTCCGAATAGAATCAATAAAGAAATTATAGTCAAACAGTGTATGGAATTTATGATTGGTGTTTGCCGGGAGTTCTGTTACTATACGTTTTAAAATGCTATGTAATTTTTGTTTAGTTGGTTTTACATAAACATCTTCTAGTACCTCCTCTGAAACGATATAAGGGGAGCCATTCATATAATTCTCACCAACTCTGTTAACATGCAGTAAATAAAAATGACATGTATCTTTTTCAAAAAAGTTAATAGCATACTTTATGGCATTCCATGAATTCTCAGAAAAGTCCGTTGGTAAGAGTATATTTTTCATTTTAACAACATCTTAATATGTCTAAATTACAATGAAGATGTTGTTGCTAAAATGATATTCATCATTTTAATGAGGTGAGCCGAAGCATTAAGTAATGCTTTTTAATTTGTTAAGGTCTAATATTTTAATGTTTCGTCCTTCAGCAGAAATAATACCCGATTTTTTAAATTCGGTTAGGGCTCTAATTAAGGTTTCTGTCGCTATACCGGCAACACTGGCCAGGTCGTTTCTTGAAATTTTTATAGGGTCGTCTGGCTTCCGATTTATTTTTTCAGCAAACTTTAAAATGGTTGAAGCGGTTTTTTTATTTACGGTTCCATAAGCCATTTGTAATAGTAATCCTTTGGCAGAGGAGAGGTCGTCGGTTAGTAATTCTATAAGCGCTAAAGCGACTCTGTGATTTTTATCCAGAAGTTCATTGAAGTGTAAAAGGGAGATGCCCATTAATTTTGTATCTGAAATGGCCGAAGCAGTTTCTTTATGTGGCGCATTAGTGTTTAAGGACGTGTATCCAAACAAATCGTCTTCTTTATAAAGTGCGGTAACCAGTTCCTTGCCTTTTTCATCAATTCTAAAACATTTAACAGTACCATAGCTAATCAGGTAGATGAAATTGGAATGATCGCCTTCGTAGTAAATAATATCTTCTTCATTATACTTAAACTCCTTTCCGTGGTCATCAAAGAAATTTTTTAAATCGTTAAGCGATTTTATTTCATTTTCTTCAGTATGCGTTGCTTCAACAACTTGATTCTGGTGTTTTAAATCTTCTAGTATGGAAACTTTTGCTAACCGGCTTTCAATAGCACTTACAATATCGTCTTCAGTAAAGGGTTTTGTAATATAATCGTCAGCTCCAAGATTCATGCCTTTTCTAATGTCCTGTCGTTCAGTTTTTGCCGATAAAAATATAAACGGAATATGTTTAGTTGTACTTTGTTTAGACAGGGTTTGTAGCGTTGTATAACCATCCATAACAGGCATCATAATATCGCAGATAATAATATCAGGGATTTGTTTTTTTGCCAGTTCAACACCTAAACGACCATTAGAAGCGGTTAAAACTTTGTAATTAGAGAGCTCTAAAAGTTCGGCTGTGTTTTCTCTTAAAACAGTATCATCTTCAATTAATAAAACAGTTTTCATGGTGTGGCTGTATTTGGAAAAGTTATTATGAAGGTAGAACCAATATCTTCTTTAGTTTCAAAACAAATAGAACCACCTAAGTTTTCTAAGTGGTTTTTAACGATATTTAAGCCAATGCCAGTGCCTTGGGTGTTGAGTACATTTTCGGCTCTGAAATAGCGTTCAAATATATGTTTCTGGTCTTTTTCAGGAATACCAATACCTTGATCTATAACTTTAATGGTTGTGGTGTTATTATCTTGTTTTACAATAAGTTCAATGCTAGTGCTTTCGTGTGAATATTTTATAGCATTATAAAGCAAGTTGGATAAAATAAGCTGAATTATTTTTTCATCCTGGTATATCGATAAATCATCAATATTTTCAGGGTATTTAATTTGCTGCCCTTCTTTTAAATGCATATTCGCATCGTAAACCGCCTCGTTAATAACCTTGCTGAGTTTAAAATCACTGAAGCGGTAATTTACTTTACCCGTTTCCAGTTTTTCAACCGATAAAAAGTCGTTAAGAATATTATTTAGGAAATGAACTTTATCTACAACAGTTTTAATGTGTTTGTTGCGTTTGTCTTGTTGTTCCTCAAGCTGATATTTGTTTAATAATTCACAGGATGTTAAAATAGCACTTAGCGGTGTTTTGAATTCATGGGATACTAACGATAAGAAGCTTGTTTTAAGTTCGTTGAGTTCCTTTTCTTTGTTCAGGGCTTTTTCTAATTGTTTGGTTCGTTCTTCAACCTGATTTTCAAGATTCGTGGTATAGTTTTTACGTTCGGTAATATCTAAAATAATGGCGACTAACACATCCATTTCATTTAAACGTGATAGCTGAAGGTGCACTTCAATAGGGTATTCGCTGCCATCTTTTCTTTTGTGAATACTTTCAAATTCTAATTTCTCTATATCTTTTTTTAATAAAGATTTGATTGTTTTTCTGAAGTTAGATTCGGTTTCACTTTTAGTTAAATCTAAAGGCGTCATCGCTTTTAGTTCTTCTAAACTGTAACCTATATTTTTCTGGGCTCCATAATTAGCATTTACAAACTTTAAAGTGTGAGCATCGAAAACGTAAATTTCGTTAAGAGATTCATCGAAGATGGTAGCCAGGTGAAGGCGCTCTTCTTCGGCTATTTTCTTTGTTGTAACATCGTTTTGTATGCCAACAAAGTTAGATACAACACCTCTGGAATTGGTTATCGGGAAAATATATAAATCGTTCCAGAACATGGAACCGTCCTTCCGGTAATTACGAATGGTAGTTTGGCAACTTTCCCCTTTTTGTAAGGCTTCGTTGAGTTTTTTTATAGCCTCTTGTTTGGTGTCTTTACCTAAAAGAAATCTAAAATTATGATTTAGAATTTCTTCCTCAGGATATCCTGTTAAGTTTTGAAAACTGGAATTAAAATAGATTATGGGGTTGTCCTGTTTTAAAGCGTCGGTAATGAAAATGCCACTTTTAGCAGATTCCAAAGCCTGCGTTCGCAACATCAGGTTTTTTTCTACTTCTTTCCGTTTAGAAATGTCATTAATTAAGGCGATAACAAAGTTTTGATTGTAACTTTTAAACGGATTTAATTCAATATCAATAGGGAAGATAGTACCATCTTTTTTTAACCCGTAAATGTCGGCAGACTCTGTCATTTTACGACGTTTACCTTCCTCAATAAACCGTTGAAAATAGTTATGATGATTGATGTGATAATTTGAAGGGATAAGTACATTAAGAGGTTTGCCTATTAATTCCTCCCTGGAATATCCAAATATGGCTTCAGAAGCCGCATTCACTTCTCTTAATATTTGATGACTATCAACTATAACCACGCCTTCTGATACGGTTTCTAATAGAATGTTAAATATTTCCTGATCTTGGTGAAACATGAATGATTTTAAGTTAGGAATGGTTACTTAAAAATACGAAAAAATCAACTTTAAATGTTAATGTAACTGATGAATATCATTACAAAAGCACTCTGTAGCGTGTATTTTTATTGTAATAAAAACGCGACGTCATGGAAACTACAAAGAAATTAACACATACCTTTTACCAAAATCTTGGTAAGCTATTTTATGCCATTGCGGCTTCCGATAATCAGGTGAGACAAGCAGAGTTTGATAAGCTGAAGGCATTAGTGAAAAGCAATTGGTTAGACATGGACCCTTTGGTGGATGAATTTGGTACAGATGCAGCTTACGAGATAGAAATTGTTTTCGACTGGCTAAACGCACAACAAGCATTAAATGTTAATACTTGTTTTAATGATTTTGTGACTTATAAAAACGCTCAACCTCATCTGTTCACTCCCGAGGGTAAAAAACTCATTTTAAAAACAGCTCATGCTGTAGCCGATGCTTTTTCAGGCATTAATAAGTCGGAATTAATTCTTTTAGCGAAGTTAGATTTGGAATTGAAAAAATAGCACAAGATCCTTTTAGTATAAGACTAAAAACGTAAGATTTCACTCTGATATATATCATTTTATTATTGGTATAAACGCTTTAATTTAGGAAATACTTTAATAAGAAAACCATGGCTTATATAGATTATTATAAGGTATTAGGAATATCGAAAACAGCTTCCGAAAACGATATTAAAAAAGCGTACAGGAAGTTAGCAAGAAAATATCACCCTGACTTAAATCCTAATGATGCTGAGGCCGAAAAGAAATTCAAAGAAATTAACGAGGCTAATGAAGTTTTAAGCAACCCTGAGAATCGTAAAAAATACGATCAGTATGGAGAGCACTGGCAACATGCCGAAGAATACGAAAAAGCAAGACAGCAGGAGCAGTACCATCGTCAGCATCAAAGTGATGGTGGTCGTTATTCTGAAGAGGATTTTTCAGAGTTTTTTGAGAATATGTTTGGTGGCGCCGGAAGAGCTTCAGGTGGCCGACAAGTTAAGTTTAGAGGACAGGATTTCAACGCAACACTTCAGCTGGATTTAAAAGATGTATATACCACACACAAGCGCACTTTAACAGTAAATAATAAGAATATTAGAATTACAATTCCGGCAGGTGTTGAAAACGGTCAAATCATTAAAATTAAAGGTCATGGCGGTAAAGGCATTAATGGCGGACCAAATGGTGATTTGTACATTCAGTTTTCTATTGAAAACCATTCAAAATTTAAACGCGACAAAGATAATCTTTATACAAATGTAGATTTGGATTTGTACAAGGCTTTATTGGGAGGAGACATTATGGTTGACACGTTTACCGGAAAAGTAAAACTTACGGTAAAACCGGAAACTCAAAGCGACACCAAAGTAAAATTAAAAGGCAAAGGCTTTCCTAAATATAAAATGGAAGGGCAGTTTGGTGATTTAATCATTACCTATAAAATTATTTTGCCAACCAAACTTTCTGAAAAAGAAAGAGCACTGATAGAACAATTACAAACCTTAAGAACCTAATGGAAACAACAGATTTTATATCGGTACAACTT
Organism: Aestuariibaculum lutulentum; assembly: GCF_032926325.1. NCBI lineage: Bacteria > Pseudomonadati > Bacteroidota > Flavobacteriia > Flavobacteriales > Flavobacteriaceae > Aestuariibaculum > Aestuariibaculum lutulentum. Next base: position 3,424,108 of record NZ_CP136709.1, on the reverse strand, counting down.
ATTTGCAAGCATTATAATATTCCACAGGACTTTATAAACAGGTTACAGGAATTTGAGTTAATAGAATTAAAGATGGAATCAAACGATTTTTTTATTCATAAAACAGAATTGAAAAGGGTTGAAAAAATGGTTCGGTTGCATTACGATTTAGATATTAATATGGAAGGTATTGATGCAATTTCTAATCTCTTAGATCAGGTAGATAGTTTGAAAAAGCAAATAACAAACCTGAACAACAGATTGCGTTTGTATGAGGATTTTTAAATAGCAGCCATGGAACAAATAAAACAATGGACAATAGATAAACCAACACTTTACAGTGTTGTAAAATATGTTTTGCTTGTTGTTTTTGTGTTTGTTTTAATTCAGCTGGTAAGAAGGTTGCTACGGAAACAAGTAACCGATTCTACAGCAAGGTACAAGTCACAAAAGGCTATCGAGATTGTAGGTTATGTTGTTTTAATTTTTTTAACGGTTTCTTATTTTACGGGGAATATTAGAGATTTTACATTAGCTATTGGTTTGTTTTCTGCAGGCGTAGCCATTACGCTTCAGGAACTTATTTTAAGCATTGCAGGATCACTTTATATTTTTGTTGTTAAAGTATATAAACCAGGCGACCGTATAGAAATAAACGGCATTAAAGGCGATGTCATAGATGTGGATAGTATTTACACCACGATGATGGAAATAGGGCAGTGGGTAAGTAGCGATAATTACAGTGGTCGTATTGTTAAACTAAGCAACTCCTTTGTGTTTAAAGGGCCGATATATAATTATTCTAGTGATTTTCCTTTTATATGGGATGAATTTAATATTCCCATTAAATACGGAAGCAATATAGAATTAGCCAAATCTATTGTTATTGAAATCGCTTCTAAAATTCTTTCAGAGTATACGGCAAATTCTAAATCGCAATGGCAAGAGGTGGTCAATAAATACTATATAGAGGACGCTCAGGTCGATCCCACATTGGCCATAACATTAAATGATAACTGGATTCAGTTTAACCTGAGATATATTGTAGATTATAAAAAACGGCGATTAGTAAAACATATACTTAATGAGGAAATTCATAAAGTTGTTTTAGAAACAAATCGTGAAGTAGAACTGGCATCAACGACGTTAGAACTTATAAAAATTCCAGAACTGAGTGTTGAATTAAAAAATAATCAAACACATGCTAACCTTTAAAAACTATAACATAGCCGATTGGTTATCATTTTACCGAATAGCCGCTGCACCTTTTTTACTTGTATTAATTGGGTTAGATCATCGTTTGCTGTTTTCGTGTTTTTTATTAATAAGTTATTTAACCGATGCTCTGGATGGGTATTTAGCTAGAAAGCTTAAAATAACGAGTCCCAGAGGTTCTCAGCTTGATTCTTTTGGCGACCAAATAACCTTGATTGTAGGGCTTGTAGGTTTGTTTTATTTCGAGATGGCCTTTATTAAAATCCATCTAAAATTAATAATTATTGCGTTTATCCCTTATGTATCTCAAATGCTTATAGCATATTTTAAGTATGGCAAAGCCACGGCGTTTCATACGTATTTGGCAAAACTTTCAGCTATACTTCAAAGTATATTCATCTTATTCTCCTTGTTTTTCTTTCCGGAAAAGCACTTGTTTTACATCATGATTATAATTGGAGTTTTAGAAACCATAGAAGAGATTACCCTCATTTTTATTTACGATAACTGGGCATCCGATGTTAAAGGTATTTACTGGGCCTTAAGAGACAAACGAAGATTGAAAAATGAATAATTAAAACACACTCTAATGCGCAGCTATTCGTTATTTACCATATTACTGTTGTGCGCTGCTGTTTTACTGGTTGATGTGCTGTCTTTTTACTGGTTACAAAGTATTACGAAACTCATAAGTTCGTCATTTCTGAAAAATAGTATAAAAATACTATTCTGGTGTTTTTCTATAGGGTTGATAAGTGCCATAATTGTTCTAAAAGTAACTTTAGATGATATCAATCCGCAACGAAAACATCTTTTAATCTCATCGTTATACGGGCTAACAGTGTCATCATTTATTCCGAAAATTCTTTTTGTTATTGTAATATCCGTACTGTTTTACGGGAATTATATGTTTTCAGAAAATCAGTCCTTGGTGGTCATACCATTAGTTGGTCTACTTTCAGGAGTTTTACCATTTCTGGCTATTTCCTATGGTATTTTCAGAGCCGTTTATCGCTTTAAAATTTATAAGCATAAATTGTATTTTAATCATTTGCCTGAAGCCTTTGCTGGATTAAAGATTGTGCATATTTCCGACTTGCATTTGGGAGGGTTTAATAAACGATACAAGGTGTTAAAGAAAGCTGTGAATCTGATTAATGATTTGCATGCAGATTATATTTTTTTTACGGGTGATTTGGTAAACAATTACGCCTGGGAGCTTGTAGGCTGGGATAAAGTGTTTAATCAACTATTGGCAAAAAAGGGAAAATACGCAGTTTTGGGAAATCATGATTACGGCGATTATTCGAAGTGGGATAACAAAGAGGAAAAAGAGGATAACTTAAATCAAATTAAGCATTTTTATAAAGAAGTAGACTTTAAATTATTACTTAATTCGTCGGAGATTGTGGAGAGCGAAGGAGAAGCTATTGCCATTGTTGGTGTGGAAAACTGGGGAAAACCACCGTTTAAGCAATATGGCAATTTAACCGAGGCTTTAAAATCGGCTTTACAAATTCCGTTTAAAATTTTATTAACTCACGATCCCACGCATTGGAATGAAGAAGTAATAGAAGATACCACTATCGCTCTTACTTTGTCAGGACATACACACGGTATGCAATTGGGACTCAATTATAAAAATATGACCTGGAGTCCCATAAAATACAAGTATAAACATTGGGCAGGTTTATATAAGCATAATCAGCAGTATTTACATGTTAACAGGGGACTGGGATGGATTGGTTTTCCTGGCCGATTAGGTATGCGTCCTGAGATTACTTATTTAGAACTTCACTCGAATCAATAGGGTGTTTAAAATCATGATTTTATGATTTAGGCTTTTGGGTTGTAAGTGTAAAAAACTGATGTTCATCATTTTACATTTTTTATTATCTCAATAGATTTAATCGTATTAACCCGTAAAGATTAGAATCATGAAAAAGTTAATTATTGGTTTGTTTATTTTGGGATTAACCATCCCTATGCACGCCCAAGATCCCATTCAATTACCAACAGTAGTTATAGTTCACAACTATAAATATTTGGATGCTACGGGCTCAGAAGATTTGGCGGTAGACGTTGAACAGTTAGAGTTAAAAGTTAGCGATTTCAACGTTAAAGAATTAGATGTCTATTCAGAAGACAATGAATTTTACAGAGTGTTTTTTATCATTCCAAAAGGAAAAATATTAGCAACTTACGATGAGCATAGCCATCTAATAAGAACAGCTGAAAGATTTCAAGATATCGATTTACCAATACATATAAAAGAATCGATTGCTGAAAGATTTCCTCAATGGACTGTTTCAAAAAATGTGTATTTGGTGAATTATTACGAACCAGACAACATAAAAAAAATGTACAAAATTACATTAGAAAATGGTGATAAACGTATTAGAATAAAAGTAGATGATCATGGTGATTTTATGTAAAATCCTTATGATTCTAATGTGTTAAACATAGCTAGACCAGATAAAATATTAAATCTTAAAATTATGAAAACAGATTCTCAAATAAAACAAGATGTGCTTGACGAATTAGCGTGGCAATCAAGTATAGATGAAACTCAAATAGGAGTCATTGTAAAAGATGGTATAGTGACTCTAAACGGCGTGGTAGATTCATATGCAAAGAAAATGGCAGCAGAACGCGCAGCTAAAAGTGTTTATGGAGTAAAAGCCGTGGCAGAAGATATCGAAGTTAATTTTAAAACAGGACAAGGAAAATCAGATGCAGAGATTGCTAAAGTAGTGGTTGATGCTATTAAATGGAATTCCTCCCTTCCTGAAGATAAAATTAGCATTAAAGTAGAAAATGCCTGGGTTTATTTATCAGGAGAGGTAGAATGGTCTTTTCAAAAAACCGCGGCCAAGGTAGCTGTCGAAAACTTACATGGTGTTAAAGGCGTTGTAGATAATCTTAAAATAAAACAACGTGTAGAACCTGTGGAAGTTAAAGACAGAATTACCAAAGCCTTTGAAAGATCGGCTGATCTTGAAGCTAAAAACATTCAGGTAGAAGTTAGTGGAGGTGTGGTAACCTTAAGCGGAACAGTGCACTCTATTACCGAAAAAGAAGAAGCTCGAAGAGCCACTTTTTTCGCACCTGGAGTAATTAAGGTTATTAATAACTTAAAAGTTAAATTCTACCCTGAATACGCCTAAGTATTTTCTAAAGAACAACTAAAAGTATGATACAAATACAATTATGCTTTTAGTTGTTTTCTTTTTCAGCTTTTTTCTGCTGACGCTCTAATTTTCTAAAATAACCACGAGTTAAAAAGTTGTGTTTTAAAGCCTCCATGTTCTGATTGAAGTTATCCGTGCCTTCGTTTATATTTTTTATGGATTGCTCCAGGTTTTTTACAAATTCTTCATCGTTAAAAAGGTAGTTTACCGCGCCATTTCCATTTCTGTAGTCGGAAATCGTTTCGTTTAGATTATTAATGACTGTTTTAATCTCTTCGGTTGAGGTTTCAAGGTTTGTAAGTACAGCACTTACTTTTTGGGCTTCAATAGAATCGTTAAGCAATTTGCCTGCAACACTTTCATCAAAATTCACGGAGTTTATTATAGTATTTAATTCTCGCATGGCTTTATTGGCTTCAATACTCATGATGCGCAATTGGTTTACGGTTTGTTTTAAATTTGAGGCTACTAAAGTGTCGTTAATCAACATACCCAAGGTTCCTTTATCATCCGACATGGCATCGGCTACATTAAGCAATTTTGCTGTTAATAGGGCGGCATTTTCATTGGTTACATTTAAGGTGTTTAACATTTCGCTCGTGCCTATTTTCGTATAGGTTTTAATTACATCGCCCGATGAAATCATTTCAGCATCACCTTTTCCTGGAATAATATTTACAATCATATTACCCACAAGTCCGTCTGTACTAATGGTGGCAATCGCATCTTTTTTTATATGTTGAACCATTTTTTCATCGATAACCATATTTACGTTTATGGTAGAATCGTTAATCATGAAAATGGTTTTTACGGTTCCAATATTAATACCCGAATACCTTACATTATTACCTTGCATAAGGCCATTTACGTTAGTGAAATTAGCACTTATGGAGAAGGTTTTAACAAACATGTTTTGTCGGTTGCCAATTAAATAGACAGCAACCACAAAAAGTATTAAACCAATAACAACAAAAAGGCCTAAATTCAGTTTTTGATTATTTGTTTGTTTCATGACTCTAAATATTTATTTAAAGAATGCTTTTACTTTATCGTCTTTAGAAGCTCTTAAATCTTCAAAAGTACCTTCGGCATAATTAACACCTTCAACCAATAAAATCATCCGTTCCGATACGACACGTGCGCAATCGACATCGTGGGTAATAATAAGCGATGACGTTTTATATTGTTTTTGTACGCGACGCATGAGTTCTATAATTTCTTTTGATGTAATCGGGTCTAAACCACTTGTAGGTTCGTCGTATAAAATGATTTTGGGTTTTAGTATTAATGTTCTGGCTAATGCCACGCGTCTTTGCATACCACCGGAAAGCTCATTGGGCATAAGGTCTATAGTGTTTGCAAGACCTACATTTTCTAAAGCTTCTAAAACCAGGGGTTCGGTGTCCGTAATATTTCCAAATTTGTGTTTGTGCCGTCTTAGCGGAAATTCTAAATTTTCCCGAACCGTCATAGAATCGTATAAAGCACTTCCTTGAAACAGGAATCCGATTTCGGTTCGAAGTTTATCTAAATCCATGCGATTTAAGGTGTTGATGTCTTGCCCCATAACATTAATGTTACCAGAATCGGGTAGCATTAAACCAACCAGACATTTTACCATTACCGATTTACCCGCGCCCGATCTGCCCATAATTACGAGATTTTCACCTTCGTATAGTTTTAGATTGAATCCGTTTAACACTGCCTTATCACCAAACGATTTTTTCAAATCTTTGATTTCTAGAATAGGTTGTTTAACCTGTAAACTTTCAATTGAATGTGATATGTTATGTGTTTCGTTCATCATTTAAATTTCAAAGAAAATATCGGTTACAAACACAGCTATAAAGTCGATAATAAAGAGCAACATGGATGAAAAAACAACCGCCGAATTGGCTGCTAAACCTACACCAACCGTACCTTTTTCGCAATAATATCCTTTAAAACAGCCTACCAGTCCTATGGCAAATCCAAAAAAATAGGTTTTAATAGTGGCTGGGATTAAATCTCCAAACTCTAAAGCATTAAAAACCTTATTAAAATATAACAGAAAGGAAACGTCTCCCTTTAAATTCTCTATGATGTAAGACCCGTAAAGCGCAATGGCATCGCCTAAAACAACCAGAATAGGAAGCATTAAAGTGGTAGCCAGAATACGAGTTACTACCAAAAACTTAAACGGATTGGTACCTGAAACTTCCATAGCATCAATTTGTTCGGTAACACGCATAGATCCCAATTCGGCACCAATACCAGAAGCAATACGCCCTGCGAAGGTTAATGCAATAATTACAGGGCCAATTTCTCGAATAATAGAAATACTAACCATGGAAGGCATCCACGATTCCGCACCGAATTCTTCTAAAGTAGGACGGGTTTGTAAAGTAATAACCAAGCCAATTATGAAACCAGTAACTCCAACTAATAATAAAGACCGGTTACCAATGTTATAGCACTGTTTGAGTAGCTCATTAAATTCAAAAGGTTTATTAAAAAGCTCTTTAAAGAACCTTTTGGTAAAATAAGTGAGTTCACCAATTTCTATAAAAAAGGATTTTATTTTAGTTGGTTTTAGCATTGCATGTGTTTCTATATTTAAAGTTATAATAGCAATGACACATATAAAATGATTAAAATCATTTGGTTAATCAGGTTAAGTTACTAAAATTAAGTGTAAAACAAATATTACTAACCTTTAAAAGGAAAAGTATCTGTAAAGAGGTTTAAAACTGATATTCCTCATTGCAAAACAGTTAGTTTGTTATGATATTTAGTAGAATCTTAAACTAAATAGTCATGAAAAACAAGGATATTCATTTTGTCGATCGGGTAATAGATGCTCTTAGAAAATCGGCTACCGAACTTGAGGAATTCCAGGTACAGGCTGCTTTAGGAAAAGCAGAAGCTCAAGATAAATATGAAGAGGTTAAGAAAAAATTTAATCAATTCATTCACGATAACGAACATAAAATAAAAGATGTTAAAGAGAAAATAGAAGAATTGCACACTAAATTCGATCAGCTTCGTGTACAATTAGCATTAGGTAAAGCAGAAACCAAAGACATGTTTAAAAAACAAAAAAAACAGCTGCTGGCTATAATACATGATATAGAAACTAAAATAAAAACCAACGAAACGTTAAATAGAATGTATGCACTAACGCTTATTGAAATGGAGCAGTTTAAAATACAACTGGAAATTTTAGAGCAAAAATTCAATAAGGAAAAACCGGAGGCTAAGGCGTCTTTCGAACAAGGGAAAAAAGACTTCAATACTTTTATAGATAAGTTTAGAAGTAAATACACCCAAAAGAAAGAAGAAACCAAATTGGAGCATTTTCAAAATGAAATATCTGCAGCCTACGACCATTTTAAAAAAGCATTTTCAATGCCAAACTAATTATAACCTCTATGAATAAGAAAAGCACAATTTAAAGTTGTGCTTTTCTTTTTTGGAGGAACGTTATTTTATGAATACTCTTCAGTAATCGTAATCGCCTTTTTTTATATTAGAGAGCATGCCAAAACCTAATAGAAAAGCAATTACGAAACAAATAATTCCAATTACAGATATACCTTTCCAAAGCGGAAGAATTTTAAAGGCTATAAATAGAGAGGCGCCAACAATTAAAGCAACCATAATAAAGGCTGTTATGAGCTGTTTAGTTATTCTTTGAAGGGTGTGAACCATAGGATCAATGCCCTTGTGGGTAAGATCTACTTTTATTTGACCAGAGTTTATTTTTCGAATGGCATTTTTTAAATCCATTGGAAGTTCTTCAATATAATCGGTAAGTTCTACAATAGAATTTATGACTTTTTTTCCCATTTTTATAGGATTGTATTTTCTGGTGGCACTGGCTGTTAAATAGGGTTTTGCAATTTCAAATTGTTCTAAATCCGGATCCAGTTTTTCAATAACACCTTCAATGGTTACTAAGGAACGTGCAAAAAGGAAAAAGTAAGTTGGCACTTTTAATCCGTGAGAAATGATAATATCTTTTAGTTCCAATAGTACCGTGCTCATTTCGTTATCATGAATATCACGCACGTAATATTTTTCTACAAATTCGTTAATATCAAACTCCAGATCTCTGCGATTTGCTATAGGAGCATTATTTGAAAGAGCTTGTAAGACTTTGATTATTTTCTTTACATCCTTATCGGTAATAGCCATAAATAATCTTCCAAAAATTGTAATATCTCGAGGGAGCATACTACCCATCATGCCAAAATCTAAATAGCAAATATGGTTGTTTGGGAGCACTAATAAATTGCCAGGATGTGGATCGGCATGAAAAAAACCATATTCGAAAATTTGTTTGTAAAAGCTAATGCTTAAACGTCTGGCAATAATTTTCGTGTCAACATTTTTAGCCTTAAGTTCTTCAATTCTATCAATTTTAATTCCAGATACAAATTCTAATGCCAGAACTCTAGAGGTTGTAAATTCCTGATACACTTTAGGAGCTTGAGCAAATTGTTCCAAAGAATCGTCTTTTTTAATGTTATTATAAAAACGTTGAACGTTAATGGATTCATGAATAAAGTCGAGTTCTTTTAAAATGGAGGATTCAAAATTTTTAACCAAACCAACAGGATCAAAACTTTTTAATGAAGGAATTCTGTGCTCTAGAATTCTGGCAATTTTGTACATGACTTTAATATCTTCAACAATAACATCGTGAATGCCTGCACGTTGAATTTTTAAAGCAATACGTTTGCCAGAGTGCAAGGTTACTTTGTGAACCTGTGCCATTGAAGCCGATGCAAAAGGGGTAGGCTCAAACCAAGCAAACAGATGTTCTACAGAATTTTTTAATTCGGTTTCCACAACTTCCTTGGCTAAATCTTCAGACATAGGAGGCACATTGTCCTGAAGTTTTTCAAGTTCGATGGTCAATTCCAAAGGAACCAAATCTGGCCGGTTACTTAAAATTTGTCCGAACTTCACAAAAGTAGGGCCTAATTCTTCGCAAACTAATCGCATTTTAGCCCATTTGCTATACTGTGCAACATGTTTTTTTGTGCTGTTAGGAATGAATTTTTGAATGAAAGTATAGCGCTTGTTTTCTTCCAGATAATGTACTAAATCCTCAAAGCCATATTTCATCAAGACTTTAAGAATCTGGTTATATCTGGAAAAGGATTTAAAACGTTTTGTTATGTCGGTTACGATTCCCATGGTATTAAGCTTCCATTTTGTTCAATCTGGCCTCCAAAAGCGCAACAGCTGTGTCCAGCTTTTCAATTTTTTCATTTAGGGCTTTGATTTCATCTAAGTGAGCTACATTTATTTTTTTATAAAACTTAGCCACCAGTTCTTCAATTTTAGTATCTAATTCTTCTTTGAGTTCATGGGTTTTTAAAAAAATCTTATCCATAAATTCCAGTTCATTTCCATTTTCATCTAACTGAGATTCGGCCATTGCTTTGTTGATGTTATCTTTTCCTTTTTCGGAATACTCATTTAGTTTTTCTAAAAATTTAGTGTCTCTGGCCAAAACATATAAACTAGAACTTAAAGTGAGTAATTCTATGATGGTTTTAGTTTTCATAACTATATTTTTTATTGATCATATTTACAGAAGAAAATGTGCTGTTTTAGTTGTTGTTAATCTTTTGTATGTAAGACTACACTTAACTTATACTTGTATTAAATGTATTAACAATTATGGTTTTTTAACATGATATATATCATGTGAGAAAAGCGCTTTAAGTTCTAACTTTAAGTGTTGGATAAACTAAATAATTGCGCCATGAAAACCAATTCAATTGTATTAGTAATGACTAGAGATGTGGTAACGGTATCACCGCATCAAAAGCTTTTAGATGTAAAACACATTTACGAAAAAGAAAAATGGCATCATCACATTCCGGTTTTGGAAAATGATAAACTGGTGGGTATGGTTAGTTTGGTGGACTTTATGTACAACATCGCAGGAGCCGGATTGAAAGATAATCATGAGGTTTATAAAACCTTGGAGGTGAAAGATATCATGACTGCTAAGCCTTTTTATTTAACTACCAGTGCGAGTGTTGAAGATGCTGCAAAAGTATTCTCTAAAGCATATTATCATGCCGTACCTGTTTTAGAAGACGATAAGCTGGTAGGAATTGTTTCAACTGCCGATATTATAAATTATTACCTTAAGAAAGCCGTGTAAAAGATTTAAAGTATCAATGGATATGAAACTTTTTAAAGCATTTTTGATTGTTTTTACTTGGCTTTTATCGAATTCACTATTAGCTCAGAATACAAAGGTTTATTCAAGAGATAAAGAGCAAATTTACCCCGAATATATTCAGGTAGATCGAAATATTCTGGTTGAGAATTATTTTCAATTTATGGATTCTCTTGTCACAGTATATGATTCCATAACATCTTATACTTTAACAGAGCATCTTTTGGTTAGAAATAATCCTTGGATTATTGATACACTTCAAAATACCGATTATTACCGAATGAAAGCTAGAGATTCCTTTGTGTACAATCAAAAAAAGATGATTGTAATTCCAAAAGGAAATAGAATTAGGCTACCTGATTCACATTCGGCAGATTCCCTTAATAATGTATTTAATCACACTCAAATAGATATCAATATCCCTGAATTTAAACTTCGTATTTTTCACGATGCTGTTAAGATGTATGAGTTTCCTATTCGGGTAGGACGAAATGAAAAGAAGTTTCTTGAGATGTCTGGCAGGGAGGAGGATTTAAGAACTAAAACCGGAACGGGAAGTATTGTAGGTTATAATAAAGATCCGAGATATGCAAATCCTGCTAATAATCATGATTATACTGTAACCAGACGAGATGATAAAAAAATCACTTTGGTTCCACAAATTCCGTTTATAGAAACCGAGCTAAATGGTATTAGATACGGACAAATGATTCATCCGACGACCAATCCTGAGACTTTAGGGAAAGCATATTCTAATGGATGTATCGGTACTAAAGAGGCTGATGCCTGGGTGATTTATTATTATGCACCTGTCAATGCTAAAGTAACAATTAGATATGATTTGAGGGTTCTTAATGAGAATGGAGATATTGTAATTTTAAAAGATATTTATGGGTATCAATAAAAAAAGCCTGATACTGTTATCAGGCTTTTTTTTAAAAGAATATTATTTATTCATGCTTTTTATAAACATGAGCACCATACCAGGCTATAAAACAAAAGCAAATAAGCGGTAAGACAAACGAAAAGTTGATTTCTGAAACGCCTAAAACTGTTGTGTCGGCAACACCATGTCCGCCAAGATCAATAATATCACCTTGAAGTTTTGGTAATAAAGCACCACCTACAATAGCCATAACTAGTCCCGCTGACCCAATTTTTGATTCTTCCTCGGTTAAATCACCTAATGCAATTCCGTAAATTGTAGGGAACATTAAAGACATAAAAAATGAAATCATAACAAGGAAATAAAGTCCAACAGAACCTTTTATAACAATTGCTCCTAAAACACATAAAGCGGCCAATAAGGCAAAAGACATTAAAAGTTTACCAGAGCTAACAAAACGTAACATGTATGTTCCAACAGCTCTTCCAACAGTAAACAGTATAAATGCTGCCATCTGATAATATCCGGCTGTGACGCTATCGACACCAATAGCCTCCGCATATTGATAAATATAGGTCCAGCACATAATCTGAGCACCTACATATAAAATTTGAGCTAAAACTCCTAGAATGTATTTTTTGTTTTTAGCCAAAATCCCAAAGGTTTCTCCAATTTTTGGAGTATTTCCCTCATCTTTTGATTGTGGCATTTTACTAACTAAAAATAACACGAATACAGCAGAAATAACTAAACCTAAAACCACATAAGGGTTGCGAATCACCATTAAATCTGAGGTTCTTATTAATAGTTTAGAAGCTTCATCTAAAACACTAAAGTCAGCAATGTCATCTGATTGTAAATTTTTTAACACGAATTGTTGAGCGACTAATAACCCAATAATTAATCCAACAGGATTGAAGGCCTGTGCAAGATTCAAACGTTGTGTAGCTGTTTCTTTAGCGCCCATAGCTAAGGCATAAGGGTTGGCTGCGGTTTCTAAAAAGGCTAATCCGAAGGTTAAAATATAAAGACCCAAACAGAAAAACCAAAACTTTTCGGTAATTGCAGCTGGATAAAATAATAAAGCGCCGGTCGCATAAAGAGCCAATCCAATTAAAATTCCAACTTTATAAGAGAACTTTCTCATAAAAATGGCCGCTGGAAGCGCCATACAAAAATAACCACCGTAAAATGCCATTTGAACCCAGGCGGCTTGCGAGTTAGATAGTTCTAATACTTTTTTGAAAGCTTGCACCATGGGGTCGGTTACGGCATTTGCAAAACCCCATAAAGCAAAAAGGGAAGTGACTAGAATAAATGGTACGAGCATTTTTTTCTCAACCACAGGAACGTGTTTAATTTCACTCATGTTTAATATTTAGTTTAGTTTTTAATTGAAGGAAAAATAATTGTTTTGTTGACAATAATAAATATTTTTTCGACGAGCGCTACTTTTAATTATCTAAATGTTATAAAGAATAATATTTCAAATAGGACTTTTAAAGACGCATTCGTCGAAAAAAGTGCAGAGCGTGAGCTATTTATGTTAATCTTGTTTAATCCGATAACACAAGGTTTTAAAAATGAACACTAAAATAAAAATCACTCGCCCTAATTGTTTTAAACGTTTTAAAGCAGTAATCCTAGTAGTTGGGGTGTTTTTTGGAGGATTTCAAGTTGTATTTGGTCAAACGGGAAGTGTCTATGAACCTGTTCGTTATGTTGGAGGGATACATATAGATCGTTTTACACATGAAGGCGGTTTACGATATGCTATTGGCGTAGAAAATATTCAAACCATGAGAGCGAACAGAACGCATCCTGAATGGAGTGATGGTTTTGGATGGACCTATAATCACGCTTCAAATTTAGCGTATTGGAATGGGCAGTTTTTTCAGCAATATTTAAGTGGAGAATCAGATGAACATGTTCCTCCGGTTCAAACACTATTAATAACATCGAAGAATGGAAAAGAATGGAGTTTTCCTCAAGTTATTTTTCCACCATATCAAGCGCCTGAAGGTGTGGCATTGCAAGAAGGAGCAACTGGGTATATGATGCATCAGCGTATGGGTTTTTATGTGGCGCCAAACGGACGGTTTTTAACCCTCGCTTTTTATGGGCATTCCGAAAATCCGTTTAGAGAAAATGGGATTGGTAGGGTTGTTAGAGAAATATATAAAGACGGTAGCTTCGGACCAATTTATTTCATTCGTTATGATAGTCAGACAAAATGGAATGAAACCAATACGTCTTATCCATTTTATAAAACCTCTAAAGACAAAGGTTTTATTAAGGCTTGTGAGGCACTACTTAGCAATAAGTTACAAACCTTGCAATGGTTTGAAGAAGATAATGGTGATGATGGTTTTTATTCATTTAACAAAGGGGAGCAAGCGTTTTCATGGTATCATAGAAAAGATGGTAAGGTTGTAGGGCTATGGAAAAAGTCTTATGTAGCCTTGTCTGATGATGAGGGAGAAACTTTTTCAAATCCCGTTAAGGCAAAAACCTTAATTATGTCTGGAGGAAAAGTATGGGGGCAGCAAACTGATGACGGAAAATATGCGATGTCTTATAATCCTATAGACCAAACACAATATCGTTTCCCGATGGCTTTGGCAACCAGTGATGATGGAATTGTTTATGATAACTTATTGTTAGTGCAGGGCGAAGTGCCACCGCGTCGTTTTTTTGGCAGATGGAAGGATTTCGGACCGTGCTATATGCGTGGAATTACAGAAGGAAATGGAAATCCACCTGGCGATGACATGTGGATGACTTATAGTATGAACAAGGAGGATATTTGGATGTCTCGTATACCAGTTCCTGTTAAATATGTAGTAGAAGAAGACATCCATGATGATTTTGAAAATATGAAAGAGGGAGGGCACATTATAGATTGGAATACATATTCACCAAAATGGGCTCAGGTAAGTTTGGTGAAGGAAAATAGTGGTAATCAATGCTTACTACTGATTGATGAAGATTATTACGATTATAGTCGTGCTATTCGGGTTTTTAAAGAAGGAACTCAGGTAAGCGCAAGTTTTAAACTGAAATTGGAAAGTGTTGACACGACACAGTTTGATATTGATATTACAGATCGATATGGCAATCGACCGGTTCAAATATCTATAGATAAAAACGGAGTTTTAAATGCTTCTAAAGGCTCTAACATGAAGTCTATATTGAAGTTGGACCTAAGGAAATGGTACAATATAAAAATAGTGATGAACACGGCTGGATTAGGAAGCTATTCGTTGTTTGTTAATGAGGAACAGATTTTAACGGAAGCTTCCACTGTTATGGCGGTTAAATCTGTAGAAAGAATATCTTTTAGAACTGGAGCATATAGAGACATTCCTAATAGAGAAACACCTAACGAAGTGAAATATCCTCCGCTTGAAAATGCAGATGAGAAACAAAATAAATCTATGTATTTAATTGACGATGTGTTCATCTCATCCGAATTGGAATAATCTTACAAAATATAACTAAAAACTTAAATAATGAATTACAAAGGCTTATTGATTATTATGCTAGTATTTTTTCAACTATACAGTTGTAAAGACGCAGTTGCGCAGCCAAAAGCATATGGTCCAACACCTTCTGAAAAACAATTGAAATGGCATGAAATGGAGTTTTACGCCTTCGTCCATTTTTCTTTAAACACCTTTACTAATAAAGAATGGGGTTACGGAGATGAATCTCCTGAATTATTTAATCCAACAGAATTGGATGCCAAACAATGGGCTAGAGTAGCAAAGGAAGCGGGTATGAAAGGGATTATCATAACAGCAAAGCATCACGACGGATTTTGTTTGTGGCCATCAGAATACACAGAGCGTTCTGTTAAAAATTCACCATGGAAAGATGGTAAAGGCGATGTAGTTAAAGAGTTGGCTGAAGCTTGTAAGGAATATGGTTTAAAACTAGGTATCTATTTATCGCCATGGGATAGGAATCACCCAGGTTACGGAAAAGAAGAGTATATCACATATTTCAGAAATCAGTTAAAGGAATTGTTAACCAATTACGGTGATGTTTTCGAGATGTGGTTTGATGGAGCTAATGGTGGTGATGGTTATTACGGAGGAGCTAATGAAACAAGAAAAATAAATACTTTAGAGTATTACGACTGGGATGAAACCTATAAAATGATTTACGATATTTCTCCCAACACTTTGGTTTGGGGTATTGGGCCATCAGAAGCACGTTGGATAGGGAATGAAAGAGGAAGAGCAGGAAAAACCAATTGGTGTTTATTACGACAAAAAGATGAGTTAGCGGGTAAAGTCCATTATTCCGAATTTATGAATGGCCATGAAGACGGTGAAAAATGGGTACCAGGAGAAGCCGATGTATCAATTCGTTCGGGGTGGTTTTATCATGAATCTGAAGACGATAAAGTCAGACCACTAGAAGAAATGGTGGATATCTATTACGAGTCGATTGGAAGAAATGCAAATCTGTTACTTAATCTTCCAGTAGATAAGCGCGGACTTGTTAATGAAAATGACATAGCCAGATTAAAGGAACTTACCGCGGTAATTAAAGCAGATTTCAAAGAAGAACTTTTAGCGAACAGTAAAGTTTCAGCTGATAATATTCGAGGTAATAGCGAAACATATTCCACAGACAACTTAGTAGATGATAATAAAGAAACCTATTGGGCTACTGATGATAGTATAAGCACAGCTTCAGTTCTATTTGAATTTGAAAAACCAACGAAATTAAATCGATTAGAATTACAGGAGTATATTAAGTTAGGTCAGCGAGTAAAAGCATTTAATGTTGAAGTTAAAGTAAACGGCAAGTGGCAAACTATAGCAAGCGAAACGACTATTGGTTACAAAAGAATCTTGCGTTTACCAAGAGTGACAGCAGAAGCTCTTAGGGTAAATTTTACAGAGTCTAAATCAAGTTTAGTTATTTCTGCCATTAAAGCATATAACGCACCAACTTTAGTAACCATGCCTAAAGTTACGCGTGATAAATCAGGAGAGATAACAATTGAAGCTGAAGGCGATAATATAATTTACTATACCCTGGACGGAACGGAGCCAACAGTGGATAGTCAACTTTATTCAAAATCCATTAAAGCGCCACAGGCGGTTACATTAAAAGTTATGTCTTATAATGAAGAAGAAGGTGTAAGTAGTAAGGTGAAAACTGTAAATTATGGAAAGGTTAAAGGAAAATGGAAAGTGATTTCCAGTTCAGCAAAGGATTTTAAATCTGCAGACAGAACTATTGATGGTGATAGCAATACATTTTGGACTTTTGGAGAAAACAATCCAGATAACCCACAAGAAATTGTAATTGATATGAAAGAGACTATAAGGATTAAAGGGTTTTCTTATTTTCCTAAGCAGTTGGGGCATGATTTAAATTTAATTTCTCAATACGAGTTTTATACAAGCACAGATAATAAACTCTGGGTAAAACAATCTGAGGGAGAGTTTTCCAACATTAAGAATAATCCGGTGGAGCAAGTAAAAACATTTAATAGTGTAAAGGCTCGATACATAAAATTTGTTGCAAAATCAGGGATTGATGACAAGCATATTTTTTCAATAGCTGAATTAGATGTACAGGAAACATTAGAAAACTAAATTCTCCTGTTAAGTATTTAAAAATATTTCCTTTGGAGCAGTTCTGTTGTTATTAGTCGAAATTATAAAAACAAAACAGATTGTAATAGGTAACTTAGATAACCATCATTTAATTAGTAATCGACATGTTTATGATTAATACGGTAATAAATAAATCTAAGGAAATAAGTTACAGCGAGGCTGGTAAGTTTGAAGAAACGCGATTTGAAAAAATTCACAATGTTATTTTTGAATCGTCGCAAGAAGCATCGGTTTTAGTAGCACACGAAATAGCAAACTTAATTCGTCGTAAAGAAGAACTAGATGAAATCTGTGTGTTAGGGTTGGCAACTGGTTCTTCACCTGTAAAGGTATATGAGGAATTGGTAAGAATGCACCGTGAGGAAGGATTGAGTTTTAAAAATGTGGTAACTTTTAACTTAGATGAGTATTATCCTTTGGATAAAGATAATATTCAGAGTTACTATTATTTTATGCATGATCATCTTTTTAACCATGTCGATATTTTACATGAGAATATTAATATTCCAGATGGTACTGTAAGTGATCAGGACTTGCATCAGTATTGTATTGATTATGAAATGAAAATTCAATCTTATGGAGGTATCGATTTTCAGTTGTTAGGAATAGGAAGAACAGGGCATATCGGATTTAATGAGCCAGGTTCTCATATAAATTCAGGAACCAGAGCAATTAATTTAGATTATATAACGCGAGTAGATGCAGCTCCTGCTTTTTTAGGATTAAAAAATGTACCTAGAAAGGCAATAACGATGGGAGTAGGAACGGTAAGGAAAGCTAAGCGCATTGTACTTTTAGCTTGGGGTATCAATAAAGCGGGTATTGTTAAGGAAGCCATAGAAGGAGAAATATCTTCACACGTTCCTGCTACATATTTACAAGAACATAATAATACCACATTTGTACTTGATGTTGAAGCGTCGTATGAGTTAACAAGGGTAAAAACGCCTTGGTTGGTGAAATCTTGTAGATGGAATGATGAATTGAAGTGTAAGGCCGTAATTTGGTTAAGTGAGCTAACGGGAAAACCATTTTTAAAACTTACGGACAAGGATTATAATGATAATGGCATGTCCAGCATATTAACCGAAGAAGGTTCTGCTTATAATTTGAACATAAAAATGTTTAATAAAATGCAGCATACCATTACAGGTTGGCCAGGAGGAAAACCAAATGTGGATGATAGTTGCAGACCAGAACGATCCGAGCCTGCTAAAAAGCGAGTGATTATTTTCAGTCCGCACCCAGATGATGATGTCATATCTATGGGCGGAACCTTTGCGCGATTAGTAGAACAAGGGCATGAAGTTCACGTGGCATATCAAACTTCAGGAAATATAGCGGTGTCTAATGAGGAAGCCTTAAAATTTGTAGAAGTTTCTAAAGTGTTGAATTCAGATTCAGCCGAAGTAGATAGTATTATTCATTTTTTAAAGAATAAATCTCAAAATGATATAGATACTCTTGAGGTAAGAAAATTAAAAACTACAATTAGAAAATGTGAGTCCTTAGCGGCTACAAGATATGTAGGTTTATCAGACGATAATGTTCACTTTTTAGAACTTCCGTTTTATGAGACAGGAACCATAAAAAAAGGGAAGCTTACTGAAACGGATATTAAAATTATGTGCGATTTAATAGATGATATTAAGCCACATCAAATTTATGCAGCAGGTGATTTGGCAGATCCACACGGAACTCATAAAGTGTGTTTAGATGCTTTGTTTGAAGCTTTAAAAATATTAAAGCCAGAAAGTTATATGAACGATTGCTGGGTGTGGTTATATCGTGGTGCATGGCACGAATGGGAACCTTACCAGATAGATATGGCTGTTCCTATGAGTCCGGATCAGGTGCTTAAAAAACGTCAGTCTATATTCTATCACCAATCACAAAAAGATGGTGTCATGTTTCAAGGTGATGATAATCGTGAGTTTTGGGTGCGTGCTGAAGACAGAAATCGCGAAACAGCAAAAAAATATAAAGACCTTGGTTTAGCAGATTACGAGGCAATAGAAGCGTTTAAACGCTTCTATTTTTAAAAGTTAAGAACGAACTCATTATAGTTTTTTATTGTTTAGTTTATGTTATTTGAGTTTGGTTAATTAGATGGTTGTTTCTATTGAATTAGAGGTAACCATCTTCTTTTTTATAAACATACTAAACAGAAGCGTCTAAAATTTTTTGCTTTACTTCATCAATATAAGAGCGTCCAATAACATATCTTAAACCTTCAATTTCCACACTATTTCCCTCTAAAGCATCAATTTTGTCGATAGCTACAGTGTAAGATCTGTGAATTCTAATAAAATCGCCTGGAGGCAGTAAGTTTGTAAAATCCTTTAAGGTATAATGGACGATGTAAGAGCCAGAAAATGTTTTTATTTTTAAGTAATCTTTTAAACTTTCAATGATTAAAATTTCATTAAGAAAAATTTTCTTCATTTTCTTTTTATCTATTTTAATAAAGATAAAAGGAGTTTCTTTATTAGCGCTAACCGGTATTTTTTTTGCGTTTTCAAGACGTTTGGTAATTTTATTTAAGGTTTTCATAAACCTAGGCATTTCAATAGGCTTTACCAGATAGTCTAAAACATCTAACTCATAAGTTTCCAAGGCATATTCATCATAAGCACTGGTAATAATAATTAATGGTGGATTTTCTAAGCTTTTAATGAAATTAATACCATCAAGAACAGGCATATTAATATCAAGAAAAATAACATCAACATTGTTGTTTTTAAGAAAATTTAATCCATCGATCGCATTGTTAAAAGTTTCTGCAATTTCATAATTATCTATTTGCTCCAGATAATTTTTAATCACATTTACAGCTAACGGCTCGTCATCAATTATCAAGCATTTAATTTTCATAGTTTGTTTGGTCGTAGTTTTAGTTTTGTAATAGTTTGTTAAGCAACTTTAATCTTTAGTTTAACAACAAATTTGTTCTTTTTTTGCTTTATTGAAAGTTTGTAATCGTTTTTATTGTAGCCTAATTCCAATCTTTTTTTTGCGTTTACCAATCCAATTCCGCCGGCTTTTTTATTCGGTTTTTGATGCTCACTAATTTGAGGTAATGGGTTGGTGACGGTAAAGTAAAGAAAATTTTCTATAATCTTAAAGTTGATGTTTATTTTTACTTTGCCAATATTCTTGTCAGCCCCGTGTTTAAAGGCGTTTTCAATAAAAGTTAATAAAAGAATAGGTGCGATTTTCTTGTCTTGAATGTCACCGGATATGTACATATTAACTTCTAAATTCTCATCATATCTAACACGCTCTAAATCCAGATAATTTTGAATATATATAATTTCCTTTTCTAAAGTTTGTCGCCTTTCTCGTGTTTCATAAAGGAGATAACGCATCAATTCAGAAAGTTTTAAAATCATTCGAGGTGTTTTGTTCGATTTTTCTACTGATAATGAATAGATGTTATTTAAAGTGTTAAAAAAGAAATGCGGAGAAACCTGAGTTTTTAAAAAACGCAGTTCTGTTTCTAATTGGGTTTTTTCTAAAAGTGCTACACGCTTATGTTCTTTGAGGTAGTCTAAAGTTATTTTTATAGCGGTAACAAAAGTGATGACATAAAGCTCCCCAATCATCATATCTATAGTGTAATTTAAACTTAGCTTGTCGGTAGCTTCAGGACCTTCGGGCCATACATTATGGCTAACCAGCCAATAGGTTAAATTGTACTTTACTAGGACCATAATAAATATGGATCCCAAAACAGAAATAACATATAGCACATACTTTTTATTGTAGACCAAATAGGGCATTAGAATAAATATGTTCAAGTAGCACAAAATCATATGAATAGGAAATCCAATAAGAGTGGTTTTTAAAGAATATCCATAATCGTCAAAATAACTTCCCCAGCGCAATGTATTTAGAAGAAAGTAAATTGACCAAAAAACAATGTGGTAAAACAATGGAATTTTAAAGAGTTTGTTTTGATTTGCATCCATTTTAGAAAACAATTTTTATTTTTTGGTGTTTAGGTCTTAAAATGTGTTATCCGTCTAAAATAATTTTAAAGTTTAGAAAAAACTAGAAACTTTAGAGTTCAATATTAAAAATATTATATGAAAAACGTATCGGTAATTGTTTTATTAGTTGGTCTTTTTGTGAGCTGCGGAGACAATGTTACTAATAAAACCATGACTAGCAAAATTTTAAGTGATAAAGTAGATCCGTTTATTGGCACAGGAGGACATGGGCATACATACCCAGGAGCAACAGTGCCTTTTGGAATGTTGCAGGTAAGTCCTATAAATGGTATAAGTAAATGGGACTGGTGCTCAGGGTATCATTATTCAGATTCCATTGCCGTAGGATTTAGTCACTTAAGTTTAAGCGGAACAGGAATTGGAGATTTAGCCGATATTTTATTCATGCCGATAAATAAAGAAGTGGATCTTTCGGTTTATCCAAAATCGAGAGACAGCATTACGTATAAATCAAAATACAGTCATTCAAATGAAACAGCCAAGCCAGGTTATTATCAATTG